>CAMCJW010000037.1 GCA_945875195.1 Chitinophaga pinensis
AGCTTATTGGTCTAGTTTGTACTTGTTAAGTCGCAATAACCCTAAAATAAGAGGAAACTTTGTTGATGGTAGTCCTTCATGGGGCTATTATAGTTATTTCCTTAGTGGGGTTTCTGGAGATGTGGAAGTGATAGGTAACAACATTCAAAACATAGCAGGTACCTATGGATTGTATTTAGCTCAGTGTAATTATTATGGCGAGGTTGGATTAGCAAGGGTAATTAACAACGTTATTAATATGAATGGAACCAGCACGCAGTATGGAATCTATTTTGCAAACAGCTCAAGTACTTATTTTATAAATAACACCGTAAGATGTGCATCTCCTTCTACTGCTACTTATGCGTATTATATTGTTGGTAATACCACCAGTGGAACAGTACCGCAAGTTGTGGCAACCAATAATGTTAGGTTTAATAACAATATTTTATTCTCTAATTTGGGTTATGCATCCTACTACCAGAATTTAAATGCAGTTACTGGTACCAGTGAGTCGAATAATAATTTGTACTACTCTGGAGCTACTAACTTTGCATTTATAAACAATGTAAATTATACGCCAGCTCAATTGAATACTACCTTTAGAAATAGTATTTATACAGGGAATGATAGAAGGTCTTTGTTTTCAAACATCAACTTTACCTCAACCTCAGATCTTAGACCATTGGTTAGTAACGCAACAGCTTGGGCTGCTAATGGCAGAGGCGTGCAGTCTTTCTTTGTAAATAAAGATATTACTGGTGCCACCAGAAGCCAAGCAGTAGTTAATGGAGCAACCGATATTGGAGCGTATGAATTTACACCAACAGTAGTTCCTGCTAATTTAACTATTACCGGTTCAATAGGTGGAGGTAACACCCAGCATTTGTTAGCTTATGGCGATACTGTTGCAAGGATTGTTTGGGCTTTCTCTGGTACCTTGCCTTCAAGCATCAATGCTACCTATCATACTGGAGCCTTAATTAGCGATCCTACAAATGGTGGCAGAAATCCTGGTTCACATTATATGGATGTTTTCTGGAGAATCAATGCCACTGGTGGTTCATCTTATAATTATGACCTTTCTTTAAATTTTGATCCAAATATGTTGGGCACAGTTCCTTCCATGTCGGATATTAAATTAGCGAAAAAACAAACTGGGGTAAATGGCACATGGACGCATTATGGCTCTACCATGACAAGCGTAGATACTATTAATAATAACTTTGGCGTAATTGGCTTATCAGATTTTTCTGATTTTACAGGAACAACAGATTTTGCACCATTACCAGTTTCTTTGTCAAGGTTTGAAGCAATTGCCAGTAAGGATGACGCATTGTTATTTTGGAATACTGCCAGCGAATTAAATACCAAATCGTTTGAAATTGAGCGTGCTTCCAACAACATTAAATTCGAAAAAATCAGTGTGCTAGCCGCTGCTGGTAACTCAAATAAGTTGTTGAGCTATAGTTATGAAGATAAAGATGCCGCAAATCTTTATTCCAGCAAGCAGGTTTATTATAGGTTAAAAATGATTGATGTTGATGGCAGTTTCACCTACTCTCCAACAAGAGTAGTAGATTTTAATGAGGGTGCAAAAAATGATGTGCTTATTTATCCTAACCCTTTTAACGACAAATTAAACATCGGCTTTAGCAAAATCGAAGGTGAATCTGTTCAGGTTGAGATCATTGATTTGTATGGAAAAATCTGCTATAAGGAAACACAAACTATCAATGCAATGAATCCTGAAGTGGTAATTCCTTCCTTGAGTAAATTGTCAAATGGAATATACCTCATCAAGGTTCAAAACGGTAGTGAAACCGTTACAAGAAAATTGATCAAAGAGTAATATTTGAAAGATGCAGAAAAAAAGCTGACCAATTGGTCAGCTTTTTTTTTAATAGCTGGGAGCTGAAATATAAATACGGTTGATTTTGTTCCAATTTGGTAGGTCAATGTCCTATGAACAACAGAGCCAACTATGCTTATATGACCTGCAATGTACATTTAATTGCGTTTGTTAAATAAATGTAATAGGTCGGAAATGATTGGTTCAAAAATGAACAGCCTATTCTAATTTTCTTTTATAGATTTCCACCATTTCCATTTTGGTGTGTTCACTAAACTTTGAATTGTATATCATTTTATACTCACTTCCCATTTCTATTGAATCGTATTTTTTTACGGGTAGTTCATTGGTATGAAAAATGGCAATTAGCTCGTCTTTATAAAAGACCATTAACAACCTGGGCTCCAATAATTGCTTAGTAAAATTGGGCTGAACCAAAAGGTAAGAGGTGTATTCAGCATTCTCTTTTGTTTCGAATAATTGGTACTTTTTAAGGTAGGCTTCGAAAAAGGATTTCTTTTCATTATTCGCCGCTTTATCTAACAAGGTGCTTAACTCTTTTTCACAAATGAAGGTTTGGTCGCTACAAGATTTTTCTAAATACCCGGCAAGCACCAAATGTATCATGGTATCCTTTGTTTCCATAATTTTCATTGGATTAAAGGCAGTGCTAACTTTACCTATTACCTTCAAGTTTTCATCGTAAACTTTGGATTTCTCTTTTAACTTAATGCCATCATATAGGTCGTTGGTTTTTACCCAAACATCAATCCAAATTTTATTTCTGAGTGGGGAAACTTCCTTGCAATAAAAATTTACTTGAGGGTAAAGTGCCAGTACTTCTTTTCCTTTTTCTTCCTCTGTTAAGGAGCAAAAACCGCTAGTACGCTCTGCTTTTATGCCTTGCGTAAAACCTAAAACTAGGAATAAACTGAATAGTAAATAGTTATTTTTTTGCAAACTTATGTTTAATTACCTGGAATATAACCGGTAACACAGATACAAGGATGATGCCAAAGACTACTTTTTCAAAGTTCTTTTGAACCCAAGGATTGCTACCCAAAAAATACCCTGCTAAGGTTATGCTGCTAACCCACAAAATAGCTCCTATAACACAATAAGTAATATACTTGCTATATTTCATACTGCCTATACCTGCCACAAATGGCGCAAAGGTGCGAACAATAGGTACAAATCTGGCAATAATGATGGCTACGGTTCCATGTTTTTCATAGAAATCATGTGTTTTATCAATGTACTCCTTTTTTATGGTAAACAGGCCAAATAGTTTGGCACCTTCTCCTTTTTTTGCCAAAAATTTTCCAATAAAATAATTGGTATTATCGCCCAATAAAGCCGCAAAAATGAGTAAAACTATGATTAAAAATACATCTAGGTTATTACTTGCATTACCTGCCAAAACTCCAGCTGTAAATAACAATGAATCGCCTGGCAACAATGGCAATACTACCAGCCCGGTTTCACAAAATACGATTAAAAAAAGTAAGCCATAAATCCATAATCCGTGGTTCGATACAAATGCCTCTAAAAAGCCTTTTGTATTGGTAAGCAATTCTTTGATAATTTCTAAAAGTTCCATTTGTAATAATAAAGTGCGCAAGTTTACTAAAATCTCGCGGGTTTTTATAATTTTGTGAGATGAGAAGAATTATGCAAGTTTTCCTACTAAGCGGATTATTCCTTTTTTTAATTGGCTTTGGTTCGTGCAGCTCGCACAAGGGAATTGCCCGCGATAAAAAATGTAATTGTCCTAAGTTCTAATGTCTAAGCAGGTTAAAGTTAGTCTTATTACCGTTTGCTACAATGCCGCTGCCTTAATAGAGGATACGCTCAATTCAGCAGTTAATCAAACCTTTCAAGATTTTGAATTAGTTATTGTAGATGGAGGTTCAAAAGACGATACCCTCTCAAAACTTCAAGCATTTAAACCTTTTATTGGAACATTAATTTCCGAAAAAGACAAGGGAATTTACGATGCCATGAATAAAGGTGTAGCTGCTGCCAAAGGAGAGTGGGTATATTTCCTCAATGCTGGCGATGCGTTTTACAATAACAACATCTTGCAAGATATTTTTACCAATCAATCTCTTCTTGGTTCAGACCTAATTTACGCTAAAGTAGAAACTAAAAATGAACCTACTGGCATCAACTACATCAACGGAAAACCAGTAACACTTCCCATGTTTTACTACCATTACCCAATTTGTCACCAAGGTACTTTTGCCAAAAAAAGTGTTTTCTCAACCATTGGTAATTTTGAGTTAAAATATCCTTTGGTTGCAGATTCCGAATGGTTTATA
The DNA here is from genome assembly GCA_945875195.1 of Chitinophaga pinensis. GTDB lineage: Bacteria > Bacteroidota > Bacteroidia > UKL13-3 > UKL13-3 > B1. The sequence goes on from CAMCJW010000037.1 coordinate 4,153, forward strand.
AGGTTGTTTAAAAACACAAACCTAAGTACAAAATTTGTAGATAGGGTTGTGGCCTATTACGACATACAAGGTGCAACCTACCACAAAAGAATGCAAGGTTACAGAGAATATATCAGCGTTGGTTTTATTCACTTCCCATTTTCTGTTGCCGTTTTGAACCTATTATTGTATCCAATTATTTGGCTGAAAGTTTGGGGCATCAGAACCTTTCAAAATACTTCTTGGTTTAAAAAATATAGGGCAATAAAGTTTAAAAATAAATTATCGGGAGAATAAAAATATAGCTCGTTTTAGGCTCCTGTTTGAACCTAAAAGTAGCACAGTGATGAACTATGATGAAAATTAAAGAACTGATCAATTACCTAGAGCAGGTAGCTCCTTTGGCCTACCAAGAATCCTATGATAATTCCGGATTATTAGTAGGTTCGGATCAAACAGAAATTACAAAAGCCTTGGTAACGCTCGATTGCACCGAAGAGGTTATTGAAGAAGCCATTCAAAATAATTGTAACCTGGTTATTGCGCACCACCCAATTATTTTCGGGGGTATTAAAAAACTCAATGGCAAGAATTATGTTGAGAGAACAATTATTCTGGCAATTAAAAATAACATTGCCATATATGCCATCCATACCAATTTAGACAATGTAATTCATGGTGTAAATGCAAAAATTGCAGAAAAACTCGGTTTGAACCAAACAAAAATTTTAGACAAAAAAACTGGAAGCCTCCAAAAATTGGTCACTTATGCTCCCCAACAACATGCCGAGCAGATTAAAAATGCCCTTTTTGAGGCTGGCGCAGGAAATATTGGAAATTACAGTGAGTGTTCTTTCTCGCTTATTGGAGAAGGCAGCTTCAAAGCAAATAAATTGGCCAAACCTTTTTTGGGAGAAATTGGGCAAAGGCATTTAGAGACAGAAACACGCATAGAGGTAATTTTGCCAGCTCATTTATCAAGCAAAATCATGCATGCACTCCAATTGGCTCATCCCTATGAAGAAGTTGCCTATGATTTTTTTACTTTACTCAATGAAAACCATGAAATTGGTTCAGGCTTAATAGGAAACTTGCCTGAACCAATGGATCAAAACACTTTTTTAGCTTACCTGAAAGAAAAAATGGAATTGAAAGTAATTCGGTATACAAATATTAATAACAAGAATATCAGTAAGATAGCAGTTTGTGGTGGAGCTGGTAGTTTTCTGCTAAAAAAGGCAATTCAGCAAGGTGCAGATGCTTTTGTGAGTGCAGATTTTAAATACCACGAATTTTTTGATGCCGAAAATCACCTGATGATAGCTGATATTGGTCATTATGAGAGCGAAAATTTCACTAAATCATTAATTAGTGAAATGATTACCAAAAAATTTCCTACTTTTGCAATCCTTTTATCGAAAATCGAAACTAACCCGATTAATTATTATTATTAAATTATGGCAGTAGCTGCAGAAATTAGCATAGAACAAAAATTAAAAGCTTTATACAAGCTGCAATTAATCGATTCTAAAATCAACAAGTTAACCGCAATCAGAGGTGAATTACCTATTGAGGTGAGTGATTTGGAAGATGAAATCATTGGTCAAGAAACCAGATTGAAGAACCTTTTAGAGGAGGTTAAGAAAATGGAAGAGTCAATTTCTGCTAACAAAGGCAAAATTACTGATGCCAAGGCTTTGGTAAAAAAGTATGAGAAGCAGTTAGACAATGTTAAAAACAACAGAGAGTTCGACGCATTGAACAAAGAAATTGAAATTCAAGGACTTGAGCAACAAGCTTTAGAAAAAAGAATCAAGAACATACAGTTTGATATTGAGCAAAAGAAATTAAGCATTGATACCTTGAAGGCAGAAGCCGATGGTAGAATTGCTGATTTAAAAAATAAGAAAGCTGAGTTAGACAATATAGTTGCCGAAACGCAGAAAGAAGAAGATGAATTAATGAAAGTTCGTGGCAGTGCTGTGAAAGTGGCCGATGAGCGTTTGGTTCATTCTTATGATAGAATTCGTAAAAGTGTTAAAAATGGTATTGGTGTAGCAACTATTGAGCGTGAAAGCTGCAGTGGTTGTTTTGCAGGTATACCTCCTCAAAGACAAAGCGATATCAAACAACGCAAAAAAATCATTGTTTGTGAAAATTGCGGCAGGGTGCTCATAGATGCTTTGTTATCTGATGAAGTATCAGCAGATTTTAAAAGTTAATTGATAGGCCACCTTTGGGTGGCCTTTTTTTTATACCTTTGTGCAAGCTAAAGCAAATTGACCCAACTTTTGTATAAGCCTTAAGCGCATATTTAGGTTCTATGAAGTACTATCAGATTAGGTTATTATTATCACTTATTTTCCTCCTACCTTTTTCTTTGGTTCAGGCAGCCTTTGTAGATTACAATGCACAACTAAATGAGGGGCAGAAACACTTAAGTTGCTTGAGGCTGCAACAAGCCAATACAATTTTTAAGGCAGAAATAGCCATTCATCCGGGCAATATAGCGGCACATTTTCTATTGCATTATTCCAATTTTTACCACATAATGGTTCAGCAAGACAAAAAATTGCTTGAAGAATTTGAAAAATCAACTGCGGCTACCTTATTGAAAATTCAAGAATTGCCAGAAAATTCGCCTTACAGGTTATTTTATAAAGGGAGCGTTCACTTACAAAGTGCGCTTATAAAGGGTGCTTTTAATGAATACTTGTCTTCTGCTTGGGATTTTAGAACCGCATACCAAGAAATCAATCAAAATGAAAGTAAGTTCCCAAGTTTCCTTGGTCACAAAAAAGAACTTGGAGTATTGATGTCGCTCATAGGAACCTTTCCAAAGCAATATATGTGGGTTGTAAACGTGGTTGGTTTAGAGGGCGATTTTGAAAAAGGCATGGGCATACTCACTCATTACATCAATAATTATGTAAATGAACCATTGATTGAGAAGCAAGAATCTTTGATTTATTATACACTCATTCAGTTAAATTTTGGTTCAAACAAAAACTTGGCTTGGGAATTTTACAAGGATAAATGTAAAGATTATGAGCAAAATTTAATTCAATGCTACATGAGAGCCTATGTGGCAGGTAAATGTGGCGAAAATGAGATTGCTTTGCAAACCCTTAAAAACCGACCCAATGAATCTTCTTATGAACAAATTCATTATTTAGATTTTTTAATGGGCGAATACCTCATACATCAGTTAGATTTTTCGGCAGCCATTTGGTACAAAAAGTATTTAACTTTTAGTGCTACTAAGTCTTCTTATAAAGAAGCGTATCAAAAATTGGCTTGGATTAGTTGGCTGCAATCCGATACCTCAAAGTTTATTACTTATATTGGCTTGATGGAAAAAAATACCAAGGAACCAAGTTCTGAGGCTAAGTTATTGAGAAATGATATCAAAGTTGGCATATATCCCTCCACGGATTTAATCAAAGCAAGGTTGCTTTTTGATGGAGGATATTTAATCCGGTCGAACCAAATTTTGCTCAATCTCAGCACTCATTCCTTAAAAAGTAATTTTCAATTATTGGATTGGAAATACCGCCAAGCTAGGATATCTCAGGAACAAGGAAAGTTTGCTGATGCAATTGTTAGTTACAAGAAATGCCTAGAATTTGGGGAGGGGATAAATTCTTATTTATTACCCAACTCGTGTCTGCAATTAGGCTTAATTTATGAGGAACTGAAATACCCTAAGGTGGCAAAATTGTATTATGAAAAGGTGAGTGACTACAGTAATTTTGATTATGAACAAAGCATTAATCAAAAAGCCAAAGCTGGCATAATGAGGGTGAAAAAATAATTGTAGTATCAGGGGCCTTCATTCATTTATTTTTACCGATGAGCCACTTGTTAAGGGTAGGGAATTTGAAGTGCAAAAGTTTGGTCAATTTCCAACTTTATTGTTTGTTTTTTTTTTAATTTAAAGACTTTCTGAAAAGTTTAGTTTTAATGGTCGTTCCCTTTTCTTACTTTCGCGATATATATATATATATGGAAAATTTGAATCAATACAGTGAGCCTGAAAGAATTCGTAGGCAAAAGTTAGTTGAACTTACTCAAATGGGCATCAATGCATATCCACCTGAGTCGTTTGAGGTAAATGTAACTTCAATAGCTGTAAAGGCAGATTATGCGCTAGACGCTGAAAACGATAAATGGAAGGACATCAGTATTGCAGGCAGAATAATGAGCGTGCGCGATATGGGAAAAGCCAATTTTGTGGTGATCCAAGACGACGCAGGCAAGGTTCAAATATATATCAGAAGAGATGATATTTGTCCGGGTGAAGACAAGTCGTACTATGATATTGTGTTTAAAAAGTTATTTGATATTGGAGATATTATTGGAATCAAAGGATTTGTTTTTACAACCAAAACTGGAGAAATATCTATTCATGCCAAGTCGGTAGTATTGCTTTCTAAAGCTTTACACCCACTTCCTATTGTGAAAGAAAAGGAAGGCGAAACTTTTGATGCCGTTACTGACCCCGAATTTAGGTATCGTCAGCGCTATGCCGATTTGATTGTAAACCCTCATGTTAAAGAAACTTTTCAAAAGCGGTCACAAATGATTCGCACCATCAGAGATTTCTTGAACAACCATGGCGCCTTAGAAGTGGATACTCCTGTATTGCAAAATATTCCAGGTGGCGCTTTGGCAAAACCATTTATTACACACCACAATGCCCTTGATGTTCCCTTTTATTTGCGAATTGCTAACGAGCTTTACCTAAAAAGATTGATTGTAGGTGGCTTTGATTGGGTATATGAATTTAGCCGCAATTTCAGAAATGAAGGTATGGATAAAACCCATAACCCAGAATTTACCATCTTGGAGTTTTATGTAGCCTATAAAGATTATTTCTGGATGATGGACTTCACCGAAAAAATGCTTGAAAAAGTAGCGTTAGATTTACATGGAACCACAGAAGTAAAAATGGGCGAAGGTACATTAAACTTTAAGGCACCATTCAAACGAATTTCTATATTTGACGCCATAAAAGAGTATACTGGCATTGATGTAAGTAAAATGGGTGAGAAGGAGTTGAGAGAAGTGTGCAAGAAATTACACATTGAAGTTGATGCCAATATTGGAAAAGGAAAATTAATTGATGAGATTTTTAGTGAAAAATGTGAGGGTAATTTCATCCAACCAACTTTCATCATCGATTATCCAATTGAAATGAGTCCACTCACCAAAAAGCATCGCTCAATTGAAGGCTTAGTGGAGCGTTTTGAATTAATGATTAATGGAAAGGAAATAGCCAATGCTTATACTGAGTTAAACGACCCTATTGATCAAAGAGAAAGATTTGAAGAGCAGGTGAAATTAATGGAAAGGGGAGACGAGGAGGCAATGTTTATCGACCATGATTTTTTAAGAGCTTTAGAATATGGAATGCCTCCAACCGCGGGGATAGGAATTGGCATTGATCGCTTGTGTATGTTAATGACCAATCAAGTGTCTATTCAAGATGTTTTGTTTTTCCCGCAAATGCGACCAGAGGTAATCAATAAAAATGAACAAGTAGCAGAATAAATAAAACTAAACATTGGTTCAGGCCTATCATCAATTATTTTTATTATTAAATACCTGATAATCATATTTTTTACGGTTATAAAACCAAAGTATACTTTTTTATTAGTTAATGACCATATTTTTAATTTATTTACTTAATTATTTAGACGATTATCAATTTATTTCATACCCAAAAATCAATTATGGCAAAAAGGAAAATAAGGTCAGTTGTAGTAGATGAAGTAGCCAAGATGAGAGCTACACTAAAAAATTTATTAAACGATTTTTCTACTATTGAAATTGTAGGTGAGGCTGCAGATTATGAATCAGCCAAGGAGCTCATTAATTCAACAAAACCAGATTTGGTGTTTTTAGATATAAATTTATCTGGATTTACATCTATAGAATTGTTGGATGAAATAACCTGCAAACCAAAGGTTATTTTCATTACCTCGCGAAAAGAGTTTGCCATTCAAGCATTTGAAATAAATGCAGTAGATTATATTCTTAAGCCAGTTAGTAGTGATAGGTTAAAAAATGCAATTGATCGTGTTACAGAATTTAAGAAAAATGCAAAAGCAATGTCAAATTCAGATCCAGCTGAGCGTTTTAAACCAGATCAAATTATCTTGTTAAATTTTGATAGCAAATTAACTTTTATCAAAATTCAGGACATTAATTACATTGAGGCTTTTGGTAATTATACCAAAATATACATGAATGATGGAAAATTAAGTATTACCTATAATTCTATCAAGAATTGGGATAATCGCTTACCGAGCGATGTATTTATTCAAATTCATAGGTCGAGTATCGTCAACCTTTTAAATGTTGCTAAAATTGAAAAATGGACCAATGATACCGGAAGGTTGTTTTTGAAAGGCATAGAAATACCATTTGAAATTAGCCGAAGTTATTTCTTTCAAATTAAGAAGAAATACAAAATTTAAACTCACATTTTTTCTAATCAATCAAACAAAAAAGCCGCAAATGTTGCGGCTTTTTTGTTCAACAAATTTATGCTTTGTAATGATACCTCGCCAAAATTCCAAGTGGCAATTGGATGCCAGATTTGGCCTGCAAATAGAGTTCTCCATTTTCTAAATTTGTTACTTTATTGAAATTTTGTTTCACTAAATTTTGAACCAATAAGGCACTTAATCCCAACGAATAAACATTCAAAATTAGAAAGTGTTCTTTTGGGTCAAGCAAGAGTGCTATGTCTTTTAACAATTCATTGATGCTTTCTTCCAATTGCCACCTTTCGCCATTTGTTCCTATGCCATAGGCGGGTGGATCAAGAATGATTCCATGATATGTTTTACCTCGCTTTACCTCACGTTTTACAAATTTCATGGCATCTTCAACCACCCAACGAATATTATCTAATTTGGAAGATTCCATATTTTCTTTACTCCAGCTAATCACTTGTTTTATAGAATCAACATGTGTAACATCTGCTCCAGCTGCTTTTGCGGCTATACTTGCGCCACCTGTATAAGCAAATAGGTTCAGAAATTTTGGGGCTTCCATTCCTTTTAAATGATCATAGATATAATCCCAATTTGCAGCTTGCTCTGGGAAAATACCAACGTGTTTAAAAGAGGTAAGTGATAAATTAAACTTTAATTCATATTCCCTAGTTTGATAGGGCAAATGCCATTTGGTATGTTTTTTCTTTGGGTTAATCCATTCTCCGGCATGACTACCTTTTTGTTTGAAAGTAATATCTGTTAATTTCTTCCATTCAATTTCATCCCATGCTTTGTCCCATAAAGCCTGTGGTTCTGGTCGCCTAATAATAACTGAACCAAAACGTTCTAGTTTTTCAAAATTGCCACAATCAAGTAACTCATATTCTTGCCAATTTTTGGGTGTAAAGGTTTGCATGTATCAATGTAATTCAACAGTATAAATAAATTTTCTTTGGAATATTATTCTAAAATGAAGGTTGTTCCTTCAATGGCTAACCTGGTGTTTTTAAACTCACTTTTTGCCTCATCCAATAAGGGTGTTAGGTCTTCGTACCTCGAAGAGAAATGGCCAATCAACAACTCATTAACTTTTGCTTGAGTTGCAACCATACCAGCTTGTTTGGCTGTGGTATGCATGGTTTTAATAGCCCTTTCTAATTTGTCGTGCATAAACGTAGCCTCATGATACAAATAATCTGCCTCATAAATGGCCTTTATCACTCGTTCATCATAAATTGTATCTGAACAATAGGCATAAGAAATTGGCCTAGTAGCTGGAAAAGTTAATTCTTCATTCCTAATCCTTTTGCCATCGGGTAAATTATAATCTTTACCCATTTTAATGTTGTTAAAAAAAGTAAAGGGAATTTTATGTTTATCACAAGCTTCTACATTTAATTTTTTGAGCATTGCCCTCTCTTCAAAGAAATAACCAATGGTTGGAATTCTATGATACAAGGGAAACGACTTCACACTAAAATAGAGGTTTTCCATTACCACCGATTCCGCAGTTGGGTCAACCACATGGTAATTTAATGGGAAAGAAAAGTCTGTTTCAGAATGCTTGAAAAAAACAGCCAAGATTTCAAATAATTCTTTTGGCCCATATACATTTACGGCTTGCTCATGCTTCATTAAATTCATGGAAAGTAATAATCCTGGAAGCCCAAGAATATGGTCGCCATGAACATGGCTGATAAAGATATGCGATATTTTTGATTTCTTAATCTTATACCGCTGCAATTGCATTTGCGTTCCTTCTCCGCAATCAACAAGTAGGTGGTGTTCGCATATATTTATATACTGCCCACTGGGATGCCTATTAATTGTTGGTGATGCGGAACTATTTCCTAATATGGTAACTTCAAATGCCATTAATATTTATTCGCTGTCTTCTAAAAATTGTTTTTCAAGTTGATCCATATAAATGTATTCTATTGCCTCGCTTTCTGTAGGTAACAATAGCAATTGGTTTTCTTCAAACATAGCCATCATTTCACTACTTTCATGAACGCAAATCAAGAGTCCATTTTTTGCCAATAAACCATCATTTATATCTTGCAAAGATATGATAGTATCCGCATCAATTTGGCTTGCTTGGCTAATATCAAAAATAAAGTAAATCCAATCGGTTTGATCCAATTCATTTTGAGCCTTATTTAGCAAGCCTTGCATGTGTTCCAAATCTAGTTTGGAGGCAGTTGTGGTGAACTTTAAGTAATGTTCGGTTTTATCAATAGAATCTGTCATCTTTGTATGGAAGGTTTTTCGAAAATATAAAAAATGAACAAGAAAATAGCTTTTATTACAGGAGCAAGTGCAGGAATTGGTGAAGCAACCGCAATTTTATTGGCAAAAAATGGATATAATCTCATCCTAAATGGTCGTAGGGCCAATAGAATTAAGGATTTACAAGATAGGCTTCAAAATGAGTTTCAAACACAATCTCATGCAGCTATTTTTGATATTCGATTGAAGGAAGATGTTAAAAAGGCCATAGATGAAATCCCCGATGCTTTTAAAGCCATTGATGTGCTAGTAAACAATGCCGGTTTAGCATCAGGTTTAAGTACTATCGACAAAGGTTCATTGGACGATTGGGAAACCATGATTGATACCAATATCAAAGGTTTATTATTTGTTTCTAGGCAAGTAATTCCTGGTATGGTTGAACGCAAATCTGGACATATTGTAAATATAAGTAGCATTGCTGGTAAAGAAGTTTATGCCAATGGAAATGTTTACTGTGCAACAAAGTTTGCAGTAGATGCCTTAAACAAGGCCATGCGTATTGAATTATCTGCTTATCCCATTCGTGTTACTGGAATTTATCCTGGTGCAGTGGAAACTGAGTTTTCTATTGTTCGCTTCCATGGCGATGAAGAGAAAGCAAAAGAAATTTACCACGGGTTTGATAGTTTATTGGCTGCTGATATTGCTGATGCTATCTATTATGCTGTAAGTAGACCCTTGCATGTAAATATCAATGAAATGATTGTAATGCCAACTGCACAGCCCGTTCCAGGCATTATACATAGAAAGTAAATAGCTTAGTTTTTTGAGTTTTCCATGAGGTAGGCTTTGATAAAATCATCTAAGCCACCATCCATTACTTTTTGTACATCTGATGTTTCTGTATCTGTGCGCAAATCTTTCACCAATTTGTATGGGTGAAATACATAGTTACGTATTTGGCTTCCCCATTCAATTCTCTTTTTACCAGCTTCAATAATCGATTTTGCTTCATTTTGTTTGCGCAATTCCAGCTCATACAATTGCGAACGTAACATGGTTAAGGCTCTATCTTTATTGGCACTTTGAGAGCGGTCTACCTGACAAACAATAACAATTCCTGTGGGTTTATGGGTAAGCTGAACTTTGGTTTCAACCTTGTTTACATTTTGTCCTCCTGCTCCGCCTGATCTAGATGTTTGGAATTCTATATCCGCATCTTTGATGTCAATTTCAATGCTTTCGTCCACTATGGGATAAACATATACAGATGCAAAGGATGTATGTCTTCTTGCATTGCTATCAAAAGGAGAGATGCGCACCAAACGATGTACACCATTTTCACCTTTCAAAAAACCATAAGCAAAATCGCCACTTACTTCAATGGCGCATGATTTAATTCCAGCACCATCACCTGCCTGCTCGTCAACAACCGCAGCTTTTAAACCATGCTTGTCTGCATACATTATATACATACGCATGAGCATTTCTGCCCAATCTTGGCTTTCGGTTCCGCCCGCTCCAGAATTGATGTTGATCATGCAATTCATTTGATCCTCTTCGTTGCTGAGCATGTTTTTAAATTCAAGCTCTTCTACAACTTTGGCAGCACTTTGATAGCCAGCTTCAACCTCTTCTTCGGTTCCTTCGCCTGCCTGATAAAATTCAAATAAAATGGAAAGGTCGTCTAGCTCAGATACCATATTTGCATAAGCATCGGTCCAGATTTTTTTCATTCTGGTTCCTTTAATGTGCTTTTCGGCTTCCTTCGGATTGTCCCAAAAGCCTGGCATGAGCGTCCTGGCTTCTTCTTCTTTGATGTCTAATAGTTTATCATCGACGTCAAAGATACCTCCTCAGGGCATCTGCCCTTAACTTCAGATCTTTTAATTGTTCAGCAGTCATTTTGTATGATGATTCCCGAGGGATTTGGAGTTGAATAATTGAGATTTAAATTTTCAGTGTTACGGTATTTTTCGCAACACTGAAAATTATTTATTTGAAGCTAATTATGAATTAGCCAATGAGTTTTTAAAACGTTTGCGTTCATTTTCTTCCAAATGCACTTTGCGCAAACGAAGTGAAGTAGGAGTAATTTCAACTAGTTCATCACCTTGAATGTATTCCATGCATTCTTCCAATGAGAAGTTGATTTTTGGCGCCATACGTGTTTTTTCATCTGTTCCAGATGCACGCATGTTGGTTAGTTTTTTCTCTTTGGTAATGTTTACTACTAAGTCGTCTTGACGATTGGTTTCACCAATTACCTGACCCATATAAATATTTTCGCCAGCCTCTACAAAGAAGCTACCACGATCTTGCAATTTGTCAATTGAATAAGCAATGGCTTTACCCTGCTCACCAGAAATCATTACACCACTGCCACGGTTAGGAATAGTACCTTTCCAAGGTTCGAAAGCCTTGAAACGGTGAGCCATGATTGCCTCACCAGCAGTTGCGGTTAAAATATTGTTACGCAAACCAATGATACCACGTGAAGGGATTTCAA
>CAMCJW010000038.1 GCA_945875195.1 Chitinophaga pinensis
GTTGAGGTTTTTTGTTTAATTGCGATTTGCCCGGGCAATTGATAGAACATTTGAATGTTTGCAGGTATGCCCGGGTAATTGCCGCCAATTGGAGCAGAGGACAGGTCGCGACCTGTCCGTACGGAGGGATTTGGGCCCGGGTATATTGGGATTTATAAATCCTATAAATAGGATTTTAGTTTGTTATTAATAATCAATATTTTATAGGCAAAAATTAAATTTCCAGCTTGCGTGATGCCTTGATGAGGGATAAATAATCATCATCATAGATATCTTTATAGAAAAATTTAACATGCCCTATTTTACAAGAAAATCCAATCGATTAAAAGGATACAATTATGCCCAAAACAATAAATATTTTATCACAGTTTGCGTAAAAAATAAGCGATGTTATTTTGGAAAAGTTAATGATAATAAAATGTTATTAAATGATTATGGAAGGATAGTTGAAAAGCAATGGAATTGGCTTAAAGAGCAATATCCATATGTTATTTTACATGGCTATGTTGTTATGCCGAACCATTTTCACGGTATTTTAGAAATTAAAATACCACCAAATTTTAATCAGGAAGCAGACATAGAATCCCACAATAAAATTAAATCTATTTCTAGTTTGGTTGGTGCATTTAAAACCACATCCTCAAAACAACTTCATAACTTAGGTTTAAATAATTTTCAATGGCATAGATCATTCTATGATAGAATAATTTATAATGAGACCTCCTATTACCATATTTCCCATTATATAAAAAAGAATCCAAGCAGGTGGAAGTATGATTCGATGTGGATTTGATTAATTGAGGTTTACCCGGGTAATCACATTTGTATGGACAAGTCGCGACTTGTCCTACCGGCACCAAGATGCCGCGGGTTGAGGTTTTTTGTTTAATTGCGATTTGCCCGGGCAATTGATAGAACATTTGAATGTTTGCAGGTATACACGGATAATTTCCGCTAATTGGAGCTTAGGACAGGCCGCGACCTGCCCTTACGGAGGGATTTGGGCCCGGGAGATTTTTTGAATATGGCGAATTTTTATTTGCATATATGTAAAGCATGCTTTACTTTTGGATAAGTAAACTTTACATGTATGTTTGATTATTTATTACCGAATGTGTTTAAGAAATTGGGATTGGCTTTGTATATCTTAAGTTGGGTGTTGGTTATTTACGCATCGGACATAGGCATCAATGTTTCGAAAAGGGAAAGTATGATTTCATTTTTTGCAGCCCTTGGTTTTGCATTGATTATTAACAGCAAAGAAAAAATTGAAGATGAACGCACGATGATTTGCCGCTATAAAGCACTTGGAAAATCATTTCGGTTTTTATTAATCATTTTTTTACCTATGAGGACTTTAGAATTGATTTATGAAGGAGGAACTCTCAATTTTAGTTATTATGCTTTAATGGCTGTGGTGATGTATTATACAAGTTTTGAAAAGCTTTTGAAAAACGAACTCTAAAACAAACAAAAATGTTTAGATATTTACTGCCAAACAAATTCAAAAAAATAGACTGGGCCTTAATCTTGGCTTGCCCAATATTTTTAATTGTATTTAAAGATTCATTTCTATCATTTAAGCAAGAAGAGGATATAGCATCTATCATGGCATTAATAGGACTTATGATGACTATTGGAAGTGCAGAAAAGGAGGAAGATGAAAGAACAGGTTTATGCAGATACAAGGCAATAGCCATTGCTTTTTTTACGATTATCTCATTTACCCTTAGTGGTAAATTATTAAGCCTTATTAATTTTTCTAGTATATATTTCTATATTTTTTCTCATGAGTTTTCATATGATACTATGCTTTTCAATTCTCCCATGGGAATTATTTACTTTTCGGCTATTATCTATCACATAAATTTCAGAGGTCATCTAAGAGATGAAAAATAGGATCAGACAAGAACGAGCGGAATACCATTTATCGCAGGCTGAGCTAGCTGAGCGGGTTGGAGTTAGTCGGCAAACCATTATTTCTTTAGAGACCGGAAAGTATATCCCTTCTACAGAGCTGGCATTGCGCCTATCGAAAGTATTTGATAAAACAGTGAATGAGCTGTTTTTTCTTGAGGATTAAACAGATCTAGAGTCGAAATTTCCATTCCCCCATAGAAGCATTTGCCCGGGTTAAAACAAGACGAAAAATCTTTCGCCCTTAGGCGAGCTTCCCGGGTATTCTCTTGTATGGGCAAAAAATCTTTCGCCCTCATACATTTGAGGCAAAACAATCTTTTTCCCTCAAGAATATTTTGCGGGGTGGCAGCAGGGCGAAAGATTTTTCGCCCGTACGCGAGGCTTCCCGGGTGTGCTTGCGATATGATTTGAATTATTTATCTTTGGTTAAAAACCAACTCAAATGCGCAAAATTTTAATTGGTCTGAGCATCCTTCTTTTAGGATTCGTTTTATTTATTCAATTAAGCGGCAACCAACATGTTTACCGAACCATTGGTATGACCATTTTTAGAGGCAAAATGGGACCAGACATTGATGAGTTAAACGATTTTCCTACAAGGGTAATTGAAAATTTAAAACCAGAACCTTGGGCAAAATCTAGTAATTATGGGACGCTAAATCCTCCAAAAGAATTGATAGAAAAAGTCATCAATTTTGAAACTACCGCAATACTTGTAATTCAAAACGACAGCATTTTATATGAGCAATATTATGATGGCTACGATGCACAAACTGTGAGTAATTCATTTTCGATGGCCAAAAGTATCACGGGTTTATTGATTGGTTGTGCTTTGAAAGATGGCTACATCAAAAGTTTGGATCAAACCGTTGGAAATTTTATACCTAAATATAACAAAGAGCCTTACAACACAATTACCATTAGACATTTATTGATGATGAGTTCTGGCTTAGATTTTAAAGAAAGTTATGGCAGCTTATTTGGCTGGCCGGCTAAAGCCTATTACGGAAAGGATGTAAATGCCACGGTATTCAATGCGCCTAAAATAAATGAGCCTGGCACCGTTTATGAGTACAAAGGTGGAGACACGCAATTACTTGGTATGATCCTAGAGAAAGCCACTGGTAAGCGGGCGTCGGATTACGCAACAGAAAGACTTTGGCAAAAAATTGGCGCAGAAAATAAAGCTTATTGGAGTTTAGATGTAAAAGATGGAATGGAAAAAGTTAGCTGTTGTTATTATGCATCAGCGCATGACTTTGCTAGATTTGGCAAGCTTTGTATGCAATATGGCAATTGGAATGGCGAACAATTAATTGATAGTAATTTTGTAGCCGAAAGCATGACTTTAAGCAAAACCATTACAAAAGATGGAAAACCAAATACCCAATATGGATGCCAATGGTGGGTAATGAACCATAAAGGTCTTGATGTATTTTATGCCAGAGGAATTAAAGGCCAATACATTTTTAGCATACCTGAAAAAAATATGATTGTAGTGCGTTTAGGTCGTAAAAGGGCAGATAAAAAAGGCGATGAGTTGCCAGGTGATATTTATGATTATTTAGATTTAGGCCTATCCCTGAGCCAAAATTAATCTCTCACATCCACCAAATACTCTATATTTTCTGGTGCTGTTCCTGTAACTTTAATGAGCCCTTTTTTATTGTTTCTAGTAACAATTACTAGGTTCTCTTTGGTTGTACCGATATAATCATAAATGGGATCCAACAATATCTCACCTTGCTCGTTGATTAGGCCTAACTTACCCATATTTTCTACCCGTGCTAAGCCTTTTTCGAAAGGATAAACTTGGTCAAATTCGGGCTTGATAATTTCCTCTCCTTGCATATTGATGAAACCCATTTTACCATTTTTAATAACCTTGGCCTTGCCATTTTTAAATGGATAAATTACATCATAACCTTTGAGCATTTTGCCACCAACTTTTTTTTGGGCAAATGCATCTGTATGAAAAAAACAAAATATAACTGCTATTAAAACGACTATTCTCATTAGCGGCGAATTTAATTGATTTAGCGAAAAAACAAACCTTGTGCCAAAATATTCTATAATTGATTTGCATTTTTTAAAGGATTACCTATTTTTATAAACTAAAACACTACAATGAACTCATTTAGAAAAAGCACCGGATGGGCACTAATAGTGCGTGGATTGCTATTTGGACTCTTCGGATTTTTGGTATTGTTTATGGAGTCGAAAACCATTTATGGCCCCATGAATTTTCTTGGAATCATACTTTTGGTTTCGGGAGGATTGTATTTTACCCTTTCATTGATGCTCAGAAAAAGCAATAAAGCCTGGTTTTTTGGTTTGCTCTGGGGTTTAATAGACCTCGCAACTGGTGGTTATATTATGCTCAATATGGCCAAAGCAACAACCTTATTCACAGATATCATCGGAATTTTTGCCATAGTTATGGGTATCTCTATATTGGTATCGGCATTTTTTATTAAAGGGTATCGCGTATTTTTATATATCAATTCTCTTGTTTCGCTTAGCTTTGGGTTCCTCATTTTAACCAACCCCACCATAGGCAGATTAGATTTTCTAGTTGGGCTCTATGCCTTATTATTAGGCATGTTTGTTATTTATGGCGGATATGCTTTGCTAACTTGGAAGAAAAAAGAAGGTGAACAAACAACAGAAATAACCACTGAAAAATAATAATATGCTTCAAGCAAAATCTAGAAATTTTTTATATTTATTTAGCCTAACACCTAGCTTGTTTTGTCTTTATGGTAATTTACATGGCGGGTGGTTTACACTTGGAAACACCTTGTATTCATTAGGATTCTTAGCCGCAATTGAATGGTTGAGCAAACCCATTGGTTCAAACCAAGCAACACATAAAGAAGATATCATTCCCCAACTCATTTTAATGCTACATATACCCTTTCAATTAGCAAGTATTGCAAGTTTAATATACGGAATACAAAGTGGTATTGTTTCAGATATTTGGATTATTCAAGCAGCAATTAGCACGGGAGTTAATACTGGTTCATCTGCAATTGTGGTATCACATGAATTGATTCATCGTAAAAATAAACTAGAAAATTTCTTTGGGCGATGGTTACTCTTTACTGCTGGCAATATGTACTTTTTTGTAGATCATTTAAGAGTCCATCACAAATGGGTTGGAACAGCTAAAGACCATGCAACGGCGCAACTTAACGAGAACCTTTATTCCTTTTTTCTCAGGTCATCCTTAGGCCAATTTAAAGGAGCCATACAATTAGAAAATGAACGCTTAAAAAAAGAAGGAAAAAGTAATTTCCTTTTGAACCACTATGTTTATAGGCAGTTAATTTTACATGCTATATTAGATACTTGTTTGTTTTTATACGGCGGAATACTCTTAGTTGCAGCTTGGTTTTTACATTGTATTGTTGCCAACTTTTTACTAGAATATGTAAATTATGTACAACATTACGGTTTGAACCGACCAGAAAAATCAAGGGTAACCGAGGAACACAGTTGGGAAAGCGATTTGTTTGTAAGTAGGTTTGTTTTGGTGGATTTAAGCAGGCATGCCGACCATCATTATTATTCCTCCAAACCATTTCACACCTTGGTGAATTATGAAAATAGTCCGAAAATGCCGAGTGGTTATGCTGGTATGTTTTTAATTGCAGCCATCCCACCTTTTTGGTTCAAGATGATACATAAAAAATTGAATCTTATAAACTAAAGGGAATTACTTCTGGCAAGGCACAAACCTCTCCCACCTTTAAATCGCCTAATTGGATAGTATCTATCCTTACACGAATTAACCTTAAGGTAGGAAAGCCCACCGCAGCGGTCATCTTGCGCACTTGCCGGTTTTTGCCTTCGCGCAATACAATCGAAATCCATGAATAAGGTCTGTGTTTTCCTGCGCGTGAAGGTGGTTTCCTGGGTTCAAACAATGGCTCTTCTAATAACTTTTTTACCAGGCAAGGTTTGGTTCGAACCAACTCTTTTTTAAAAGTTAAGGAAAGCCCAGCAGCCATTTCATCAATTGCCTCTTGCGTGATATCTCCATCTAGTTGCACCCAATATTCCTTTTCAAATTTAGCACCATTTACCATGGCCATTAATTTGCTGTTGGAAGTCATGAGTAACAAGCCTTCACTATCCTCATCGAGCCTACCAATTGGGTGCACGCCCTTTGGAAAAGGAAACAAAGTTATCAATCCGCGCTTACTTTGTTGGTGAGGAGGAACATCGGTAATGCTCATAATTCCATACGGCTTATGAACCATAAAATGTTGGTGCACTTGGGTCATTACATCTTCTTAATTGGATCAAGCAAATGCTCCAAACCATTTAAGCGTATTTCATAAAGTGTTTCTAATTGCTGACCCAATTTACCTTTTGGAAAACCATTTCGTTGTATCCATTCCAAGTAATGAGCGGGCAAATTCATCAAAAGGGTACCCTTGTATTTACCATAAGGCATAGGTGTTTTCACAATACCTACCAAAATATCTTGGGCACTATATTCCATTTTGCGGATTTAATATTACTCTTCAAACAAGGCAAGATTCAACTGGCTTATCCTTTGAAACCCTTTATCAGCTGTTAACAAAGGTATTTCCATGAATAAAGAGGTAGCCGCAATGATACTATCTGGCAATTTCAATTGATGTTTTTGCTTAATAGCAACGGTGTGCTTCTTTATTTCCTCATTAATATCAATTATAATGCAATCATTCAAAAATAATTTTACACTGGTCAATTCTTTAGAAGTGATTCCTTTATAACCAAGTAATTCAAGCTGCGTAACAAAGGAAATGTAGAGCTGAGATCCATTTAGAATTTCGGCAATGGTAGTGTTTCCTGAAAGTAGATATAAAGCTATATTGGTATCAACCAAAAAACTACGACCATTCATCTCTAAGTTGCTTTTGAATAGTTAAAGGTTGTTCTTTTAGTTTAATGGTACCACAGTACTTTTTGGCATCAAATCCTTCTTTGATTTGTATCTTATTAAGTAATTTCCTTATTGAATCCTTACTTATGCCTTGCTTAATAACGGTAACCATTTATTTATTTCTTTAATAACGAAAGTACAATAAATATTATAATTTCCTTTACTGATTTTTTTTAACTTGGGTCAAACCGAAAAAAAATTACAACACCATTTCTGGTATATCACCATTTATAATTAAGCGACCTTCGGTTTTTTCTTGAATGTATTCAACACTTACGCCGGGCGCTCTTTCGAGCAATACAAAACCCTCTTCTGTAATATCAAAAACACCTAATTCGGTTACCACTTTTTTAACACAACCTAAGCCGGTAATTGGAAGCGAACAACGCTTGAGCAATTTAGATTCGCCCGCCTTGTTTACATGTTGCATGGCCACAATAATGTTTTTGGCCGAAGCCACCAAATCCATGGCACCACCCATTCCTTTTACCATTTTACCGGGTATTTTCCAATTGGCAATATCACCATTATCGGCTACTTCCATGGCACCTAAAACGGTAAGGTCTACCCTGCCGCTGCGAATCATTCCAAAGCTCATGGCCGAATCAAAAAAGCTTGAACCTTTTGTGGTTGTAACTGTTTGCTTGCCTGCATTGATTAAATCTGCATCTACATTTTCTTCAAATGGAAAAGGTCCAATGCCTAACAAACCGTTTTCGGATTGTAGGATTACCTCAATGCCTTGCGGCACATAGTTGGCAACAAGTGTGGGAATTCCAATACCAAGGTTAACATAATAACCATCTTTTAATTCTTGTGCAATGCGTTTTGCAATACCAAATTTATCGAGCATAGTGCTACAAATGTAAAAAAATACTTGGAAGATGAACAGATTTGCCTAGCAATTGCAAAAATGCTTCTTAAATATTCACTAATTATTTTACCAACTTTTTTACCTGCAACCTGATACTTTTTACTACCATCAGCTATTTTTCCAACTAAAATCATTTCCTAATATGAGAAACCTTGCTATTTTCGCAGGACTTATTTTTTAAACAACTTAAATAAATATACAATGACTAAAGTTTCTGTGATTGGCGCGGGTGCCGTAGGTGCTACAACTGCCGATGTAATTTGTTACCGTGAATTAGCGGACGAAGTAGTGTTATTAGATGTAAAAGAAGGTTTTGCTGAAGGCAAGGCTTTAGATATTTACCAAACTACCTCTTTATTGGGTATCAAAACCCGCATCAGTGGTACTACCAATGATTATAGCAAAACTGCCAATTCAGATGTGGTGGTTATCACTTCAGGTATTCCTCGTAAGCCAGGCATGACTCGTGAGGAATTAATTGGTACCAATGCAAACATTGTGAAAACAGTTGCAGAAAATGTATTGAAGCATTCACCAAATGCCATTATTATAGTTGTTTCGAACCCAATGGATACCATGACATACTTGGCATTGAAAGCTACTGGCTTGCCAAAAAACAGAATCATTGGTATGGGAGGTTTATTAGATAGCGCACGTTTTAAATGCTATTTGGGCTTAGCTTTGGGTCAGCCTACTGCAGATATCCAAGGTACCGTAATTGGCGGTCATGGTGATACTACAATGATTCCTTTAACTCGTTTAGCTACCTTAAATGGCATTCCTGTTTCTACTAAATTAAGTGCTGATCAATTAAAAGAAATTAGCGATGCTACCATGGTTGGTGGAGCTACTTTAACAAAATTATTAGGAACCTCTGCTTGGTATGCACCAGGTGCAGCTTCTGCATTTTTAGTTGAAAGCATCGTTCGCGATCAAAAACGCATCATGCCTTGCTGCGTTTCTTTAGAAGGCGAATATGGTCAATCAGATATTTGTATGGGCGTACCAGTAGTAATTGGTAAAAACGGATGGGAAAGCATTGTTGATTATACCTTAACTGCAGATGAACAAGCAGCATTCAACAAAAGCGCAGATGCGGTGAGAGCCATGAATGTGGTGTTGAAAGAGATTAATGTGTTGTAAGGGTAAGACGCTTCTGGCCGCTGGCTTCTGGCCGTTAGCTTTGGGCTATTAGCTCCCGATGCATCAAGAGGCTGTTAGCTTTGGGAAAGCAGGTGACTTTAGGGTTGCCTGCTTTTTTGTTTTAAGGTGTCAGCAATTTTTTTTATGCGGGAAATGGCAACGGAAAAATTAAATAATTCGCACCAATTAATTTTAAATCACATAAAAATCAGATTTAAACAATAAAATTAGTAGTAAAATCGTATTGTTAAAAATCTAACAAAAATGAAATCAAAAATTTGCGCTGTAATGGTATTAGCTTTATTAATTAATATCAAGGCTTTTGGCCAGGAAAAGTATGAAAAACCAACTTACCTAGAAACCTATTTATCTTGGGGAAGCATTGCCTATATTGCTCCTACTCTGTTGTTAAATGATGCCAAATTATTGGCACCAAATTCCAAAATTTTGCAAAGTGATTTGAGCAACTTTAAACGCTCATTTGGCTTTGGTGGTTACCAATATCAAGGAAATACCAATCACAATCCCATAAACGCTTCGGCAATAGGTGGATTAGCTTTTGAAGCCCAATTAGGAACCTACAACTTTGGCAAACCAAAGGAGAGGAAACATAGTCCGCAATTAAGATTTGGATTTGGATACGGCTCCACCCAAAGCATTGGCAATTATTGGTCGAATGAGGTAAGCACTCCATCCGATACATTTATATCTAGGAGCGGTAAGAGAATATATACTGATTCAGTTTTTTATGAATCTGTTAATGTAAGTTACTCCAGTAGTCAGGCACGCTTAATGGCAGATATTTTGTTCCATACAAACCCAGACAGAAGGTTCTCACTATACATTGGTATTGGCATGAATGTTGGCCTCACTTTTAACAACCAAACCCAAATTTATTATACCTCTCAAAGCAATATAAAATCAAGTGATGATGGAAACATGTCTTTTTATGAGGCTGGTGAAATAAGTGCTAAAAATGAATGGAATAAAAATAAAGGAGCTTGGTTATTGGGGGTTTACGTACCTGCTGGCTTGAGTTATAGGTTAGGTAAAACAACACCCGTTTTGAACCAAACCTCTTTGTTTATGGAAGTAAAAACAGGACTTACCGCCATGGCCATTCCTGAACTTCAAACTTATTTGCTACCAACTATTCAATCCAGTTTTGGTGCTAGGTTGCGATTTTAACCACCATTTCAATTTTCCTGTTTGGATTAATAAGCCCAGTGAAACTTAAATGTCATTGGGCTTATTCTTTGAATAGCAGTAGCTATTTGGAAATTTTTCCAACCATTTGCCTATTTTCGCTGACTTACCCATATTCGCAAGGTAAATGAGCTAAAATATTTAAGCATGTCGGTTATAGTAAATGGATTAACAAAAATATATGGAAAGCAGAAAGCCCTTGATGGCATAAGCTTTGAGGTAAAACCCGGTGAAATTTTAGGATTTTTAGGTCCAAACGGTGCGGGAAAATCTACCACCATGAAAATTTTAACTGGTTACCTTCCCCAAACTGGAGGCAGCGCTAGCGTTTGTGGATTTGATGTAAATACACAAAGTATGGAAGCCCGCAATAAAATTGGGTATCTGCCTGAACTCAATCCCTTGTATACAGATATGTATATCAAAGAATATTTGCTATTTTCTGCAGGTTTGCAAGGCTTGAACGGTAAAATTGCAGAAGAGGCAGTTGAATCGATGATTAGTAAAACAGGATTAACCCTAGAACGTAACAAACAAATTGGTCAATTATCTAAAGGGTATAAACAAAGAGTTGGCTTAGCAGCCGCCATGTTGCACAACCCAGAGGTACTTATTTTAGATGAACCTACCAGTGGGCTTGATCCAAATCAAGTTATAGAAATAAGAAACCTGATTAAGGAAATTGGCAAAAACAAAACGGTGATATTCTCTACCCACATTATGCAAGAGGTGGAGGCCATGTGTACCAGAGTTATCATTGTAAACAAAGGAAAAATTGTAGCAGATGATGCCATTGAAAATTTACAAAAGAAATCTGATAAAGAGTATATCATAACCATAGAACTTAAAGAGGAAATCTCAAGTAATTTATTTGCTTCATTAAAAGGTTTGGTTCAAACCGAACAAAATGGCAAGCTATACCGCTTGAAAACAAAAAGCGATATAAGAGAAGAATTGGCCCTACTAGCTCAACAAAACAATTGGTTGATATTATCGATGAAAGTGGAAGAAAACTCATTGGAAGAAGTGTTTCAATTATTAACAAAATAATGATGTATAGTATTTATAAAAAAGAAATACGCAGCTTCTTAAGTTCATTGATTGCCTATGTGGTGATGCTGGTTTTTTTGCTGGCTATAGGCTTATTTACTTGGGTGCTGCCAGATTACAATGTATTTGACAATGGCTATGCCAACCTCGATACTTTATTTAGTATGGCACCTTGGTTGTTTATTTTTTTAATTTCGGCCATTACCATGCGTAGTTTAAGTGAAGAAAAAAGGAATGGCACCATTGAAATTATTACCACCAAACCAATCACTGATTTGCAAATAATTTTGGGTAAATACTTTGCAGGATTAACTTTGGTACTATTTACATTATTACCTACTCTTATCTATTATATTACCATATACCAATTGGGCTCGCCAATAGGAAACATTGACAGTGGAGCTATTTGGGGTTCTTATATTGGCTTATTCTTTTTGAGCGCTTGCTTTGTGGCTATAGGCATGTTTGCATCTGCCATAAGCGACAATCAAATAGTTTCATTTGTAGTATCTATGTTTCTATGTTTTTTGTTTTATAATCTCTTTGAATTAATAGCAGATTTTAAATTATTGGGATCATGGGATGCTGCGGTTGCAGGACTTGGAATTAACGCCCATTACCAAAGTATCAGCAGAGGCGTTATAGATTCAAGAGACCTTATTTATTTCATCGGATTTGATGTGGTATTTATTACCGCTACCAAAACCATTTTTGGGGCAAGAAAATGGTAAAGTTAAATACTAAAACAAGGGCAAATGCTGCCCCAAAAAGCAACAAGCAACAAAGCATAATTCAACTCTTTATGGTTTTTGCCATAGTGGTTTTATTCAATTTAGTTTTGAACCCATTTTTCTTTAGAATTGATTTAACCAAAGAAAAAAGATTTTCGTTGGGAGAGGCAAGTAAAAACCTCGCAGCCAAGGTAGATCAACCACTTTTTGTTAAGGTTTATTTAGAAGGTGATTTTCCGGCAGGCTTTAAACGTTTGAGCAAATCTACCAAAGAAATGCTCGATGAATTTAGCGCATACAGTCATGGTAACATTGAGTATGAATTCATCGACCCATTTGTAAAAGCCGACGCCAAGAAAACAGAAGACATTATTGTAGAATTAGGTAATAAAGGACTTCAGCCAACCAATGTACAAATTAAAAAGGAAGATGAGTTTGCTCAAAAGATTATAATTCCAGGGGGAATAATGTATTATAAGGGACAAGAGTTTCCTATTAATTTATTGAAAAACCAATTTGGTCAAGATCCAGAATTAGTAATCAATAGCTCCATTGAATTATTAGAATATGAAATAGCACAAGCCTTAAGAAAAGCTACTCAAGGTAAGAGTAAAAAAATTGCCATTATTGAAGACCATGGAGAGCTTGGCAGATGGGATCTGGCAGAAGCACAAGCAACTTTATCGCAATTTTATGAGGTAGAACGATTACCCTTAAGCATTCAAGTTCCGCAACGATTAAATGATTACGCTGGAATTATTATTGCCAAACCAACAATAGAGATTACTGAGTTCGACAAGTTTAAAATAGACCAATACATCATGAATGGTGGTAAGGTTTTGTGGTTGGTAGAATCGCAACAAGCAGAAATGGACAGCTTATACAAAGAAAATATTTTTATTAGTGGAACCTACCCAACTCATATTGACGATATGTTTTTTAAATACGGCATTAGGATCAATGCCAATATTGTGCAAGATTTACAATGCAATGCCATTCCTATTTTAAGTGGACTAAAAGATGGTGTGCCACAGCAAAAGCTTTTACCTTGGCCATTTTACCCAGTTGCTGCAGGTTCAATTAACCACCCAATTGTGAAAGGTATAGAGCCTGTTTGGTTTCAATTTGCATCTTCTATTGACACACTTAACAACCCCGAAATTAAGAAAACAGTGTTGTTTCAAAGTTCGCCATACAGCAGGGTTTTAACAGCTCCTGTTAGGGTTGATTTAAATACTGCACGCTTAGATTTACAACCCGAAATGTTTAGAAGAAATAGCAAAGGAAATTTTATCATGGGCATTTTGTTAGAAGGTAAATTTACCTCTAATTTTCAATACCGTTATGATGCTACACAAACACCTGATGTGCCTTTTAAAGATCATATTGACAACAACAAAATGATTGTTATTTCGGATGGTGATGTGATAAGAAACCAGTTTAAAAAATCTTCTGGGGAAGTATTTCCATTGGGCTATGACAGGTACACACAAGAAACATTTGGGAACAAAAAGTTGATCCAAAATTGCATGGATTATTTATGTGATGACAGTGGCATTATTGAAATACGCTCCAAAGAAATAAAATTGAGGTTGTTGGACAAAGGTAAAATAAAACGCGACCGCAATTTTTGGGTAACGCTCAATATTGGATTACCTATAGCTTTGATTTTGTTCTTTGGGATGTTGAATAAATGGATTAGAAAAAGAAAGTACACTGCATAATATGATTAGAAATACCAAAATATTGGCCGCACTTTTATTGGCACTAGGACTCTCCTATTGGCTTATTAGCAAGAAGCCTTGGAGAACTAGCATTAGGGCTGTGGGCGATTTTGCAATTGAAGATACCAGTTTGGTAAGCAAAATATTTATGGCCAATAAAACTGGCGAAAAAGTTTTATTGGAAAGAAATGCAAACAATACTTGGATAGTAAATGGAAAAATTTTGGCCGATGAAGTTAAAATAAAATTGTTGTTGAGCACCTTTCACGACATGCAAATTCAAAAACCAATTCCGCCAAGTATGCACAATACTGCTATGGGAATTTTGGCATCGAGGGGTATAAAAACCGAAATTTACCATGGAGATATATTACTCAAAACAATTTATGTTGGATCCGAAACGCCTGAGCAAACTGGAACTTTTATGCTTTTAGAAGGCGACGATGAGGCATACGTCATCCACATTCCAGGCTTTGTTGGTTATTTAACGCCAAGGTTTTTTATGACCGAAATTAAATGGCGCAATAAACTCATTTTTGATATTGCCCCCGAAAATATTGCAGAAATACAAATTAGCTATCCTAAAAACGAAAAGGAATCTTTTACCTTTTTAAAAGAACCTTTTACAAAGCAATCCACCATCCTAAATTACAACGGCGATTTGGTTCAAGCCGACACCCTAAAAGTAAAAATGTTATTATATTCTTTTAACCAAAAATACGCCGAAGGATTTTATGATGATAGCACCTTCACCAAGTTGGAAAGAGACTCTGTACTTAGCTTAGTTCCCTATTGCATGATAAGGGTAAAGCAAACCAATGGAATTGAACAAAATATTGCCCTTTACAATAAACTTGTTGGCGAAAAAACCAAAGACAGGTATGATGAAAATGGGAAAGAATTGGTAATTGACCCAGAAAAATACTATGCTAAGTTAACGGATATTGAGCAAATGGCATCGGTTCAAGACTACGTGTTTAGGCGCATTTTGGTAAAAGCCAGTGATTTACTTAAGTAGCACATTTTTATAATTCCTCCATTTTGCGTAAACTTGCGCAATATGGATTCTTCCGTCATCATTGTATGTAGCATTCTTTTCTCGGCATTTTTTGCCGGAATGGAAATAGCCTTTATTTCTGCCAATAAGTTATTAATTGAGTTAAAAAACAAGCAAGGAAGCGCTTATGCCCAATTGCTATCACCGTTTATTGCCAATCCTTCCAAGTTTATTAGCACCACCCTTATTGGCAATAATATTGGGTTAGTAATTTATGGAATTTATATGGCTAAAATTTTAAATGATAGCCTCATTTATTGGATACCAGCATTAGAACACAGCTTATTTTTATTGCTTTCCATGCAAACCATTGTTTCTACTTTAATTGTATTGGTAACTGCAGAGTTTTTACCAAAAGTATTGTTTAGGATCAACCCAGATAATTTATTGAAAGTATTGATTTACCCCTTTATGTTATTCTACTATTTATTTTATCCTATTGTGCATTTTATTTCTTGGTTATCTAAGTTAATTTTAACCAGGTTAAGCGGAGATAAATTTGAAGAAACAAACCCTGCTTTTAGCAAGGTAGATTTGGATCAATATATAGATCAAATAAACGAACAAGATTTGCCTGAAGACATTGAAGTAGATACCGAAATATTTAAAAATGCCTTAGATTTTAGCAACATCAAAGTGCGCGAATGCCTTGTGCCTAGAACAGAATTGGTAGCTTTGTATATTGAATCTTCTATTGACGTTTTATACCAAAAA
>CAMCJW010000039.1 GCA_945875195.1 Chitinophaga pinensis
AATTTTGAAATGGTAAATGATGAGGAAGTAATGACTCATTTAGAAAACATGAGCAACGGAAAAATTAGCATCAATGAAAGCGAAGATTTGCAGTTTAAAAACATGCAACAACGCAAGGTGAGCGCTATTGGTGAAGACAAATACAGCAATGGTGGAAACAATAGAAACAATAACCAAAACAGAAATAAGTTCAATAAAAACAAGAACCGTAATTTCAAGAATTTCAAGCCAAGACCATAAACAAATAGGCAAGTTTATTTGGGTCAAAAAATATTTATTTGGTTCGACCCAAATTTATTTATTCATAAATTCTAGCACTTTGTTTACCATGTTTTTAGATCCCATCACTACTGGAACTCTTTGGTGAATTTCCATTGGCTCAACATCTAATACTCTTACTTTACCGGTAGTTGAAATACCTCCAGCTTGTTCTGCTATAAACGACATAGGAATACATTCGAACATTAAACGTAATTTTCCATTAGGTGATTTTGCAGTTGGTGGATAAATAAATACGCCACCTTTCAGTAGGTTTCTATGAAAATCTGCTACCATAGAACCAATGTATCTTGCACTATATGGCCGACTTGTAGCCTTATCTGTTTCTTTAACCCATTTTAAATAATCAGAAATTCCTTGAGGAAATTCACCTGCATTGCCTTCGTTTATAGAATAAACCTTTCCGTCTTCAGGAGTAATAATATCGGGGTGACTTAAACAAAACTCTCCAATACTTGGATCAAGGGTAAAGCCATTTACACCTTTACCTGTGCTATACACCAACATTGTTGAAGTACCATAAACTACATAACCTGCAGCAACTAATTGATTGCCCGGTTGCAATACATCTGCCAAAGTTGGAGCAGTACCTTGATCTGAAATACGTCGGTAGATTGAAAAAATAGTTCCAATTGAAACGTTTACATCAATATTGCTTGAACCATCCAAAGGGTCTATGCAAATTACATACCTACCATTTTTGGAATAAGCACCCATTAGCGGTATCATGTCATCGTTCTCTTCACTCGCCATGGCACAAACCTCACCACCTTTTTCTAAAGCCCAAATAAAGGTTTCATTACCAATGATGTCTAATTTCTTTACATCTTCACCTTGCACGTTCACCGAACCATATTCACCTAATATTTGAGTAAGTCCAGCTTTATTTACTTCTCTGCTTATGATTTTTGCAGCAATTCCAATATCACGCAATAAGCGAGATAACTCACCTTTAGCGAATGAAAAATCTTGTTGCTTTTCTATGATAAACTGACCGAGTGTAGTAATTGACATAAGGATAAATATTTTGACAAACCTAGCAATTATCCACTATTTAAGCAAGTACTATCGCATAGTCGCCAAATTATTTAAACCATAATTAAATTATAACTTACCTCAATAATGTTAATGAACCGCTGTAGTTATATTTTTTACCATTAAAACTAGTTGCGTTAATTTGGTATATATAAGCATCTTGTTGGCAATCTTTACCTGTGTTAAAGTCGCGGCCATTCCAGCCTTCCTTGTCATCAAATGTTACATTGGTCATAAACGATTTGTATACCATTTGACCCCAACGGTTGAATACGTATATCTCTATGGTTTCAAAACCTGTGGCCGAAACCCTGAACACTCTATTCACACCTTCATGAGCTCCTCCTTTGTCATCTGAATTTACAGGACGGAATACATTAGGTATAAATACAGTAATATCTGGCTCAATTCTAATTGGGTTTGAGGTAGAATCATAACATCCATGTTCGCTAATTACCGTTAACCATACTGGAACATCGCCTGTATCTGCTGTAAACTGAATTTGCTTTGGATCTGAGGTATAATCTTTCCTATTTGCTCCGCCTGGCACCAATGGCGGGAAAGTCCAGATATAAGTCAATGGCGAATTATCTGCAATGGTTGATTGGTTAAAGAAATCAAAGTATGGCTTGGCAATAGTGGTTGATTGTGGATTGCTCACAAACTTAGCTATTGGGGTTGGCCATGCATATACAGGTGCAAACGCGGTATCGGTACAGCCATTTGCTTCTACAAACAAGTGAATGATGTGGTTGCCTGACTGTGTAAATTTTTGGTTGTGTACCAATTGATCGTAAGGTGCTGCATTCATTGGCGTAGTGTTATAATCACTTTGATCCATGAACCATTTGTAGGTTGAACCTGCTACCGAACTTGCGGTGGCCGTATAAACACTATTGAGTTCCACTCCATACCTGTCGTCTACACAAGCTCTATCTGGCGCTATACTGAAGGTAGCATCGGGTTTTGGCTTGATAATAAATGTAGCAGAATCTCTTACGGCTGCGCACACATCTGGATCAGTAGTTAAGTCAACAGTAGTTGCCTTAAAGGTAATAGAACCTCGAGCAATATCTGCTGCTGTTGCTGTATAAGCTATGCCTGTTATACCATTATCCAAAATACTTCCATTTCCATCTGGGGTGCTCCAGCTCCAAGTATAAGGGCTACTTGGTACTGTTTTAAATCCTACACTAAACACTGCTCCATAAGAACACACGGTGCCATCATCTGTGATATCAATTATTGGTGCATCTTGCAACCTTATATTTACAGAGTCTCTGTTGTCGCAACCTGTGCCCGGGTCTTTGTAATAATACTTAATATTATACATACCTGCTGGCGCACTGCTAATATTAAACTTACCAGCTGTTACATCAAAATCGCCACTTGGTAAAGCGGGGAAGCTACTCATGTTGGCATCTGATGAAGGGATATTATTTGGATTCATGAAGAACAACACATTGCCCCTTGTTTTACATACGGCGCTATCGCTTAAACTCAAATAATCAATATCTACTACTGGGTTTTCATTCACCTGAATGGTGGTGGTATCGGCCACTCTGCAAGTAGTTGAGGTATCTGCATATACAAGTGTGTACTGCTTGGTATATTTCTCTATAACGGCACTCGATGGATTAAAGCTCCTTCCGCCTGTGATGGCCGATTTGTATAATTGATCTGGGGCGCCAATATACCAATAGCTACTCAATGGATTGGTTGAATTGGTGCTTCTTCCCAACATGTGCGCATCTAAATCTACTGCCGACCCAGATTTACATAATGGCGGAGCAATACCTGTTTCCAATTTTGGTGTTTTAATTACTCTAAACAATACCGTATCAGAAGCCACACAACCGCCCGTTGGTGAGGGCGCATTGTAACCGGCTACTGCTGGCACAAATACAACTGCATTGTTTAACGGGAAAGTTGCTGTGAACCTATAAGTAATAACATTGGTATCTGGCAGCACATTTACATCACTTGCCTGCGGGTTAAATACATAGTAATTTACACTTAGGTTCGGCCTCGATATTCCTCGTCCTACCCATTGTTCATTGGTTGCCAAGGCTCCTCCATTTGGTGTATAAGCTTGTGAACCTGGGTTAATATTAAACGTTGTGGCAAAATCGCACCAAGTTCTACTTGGACCAGCATTGATAATTGGAACTGGGAATATGCTTATAACCAATGAATCATATATTCTACAACCATCAATATCGGTTACGGTTAAGTTAATGGTATTACCCCTGGCCGATGTTGGTGGCGCTGGAGGCAAATTAGTGAGGTTGTTAATAATAACCTGGTTGCCACTTATGGCCAATGGATTTGAAGGGTATGTCCAAACCGAAGTTATTTGACCTGGCTTATTGGTTGAAGTAATAGCTGGCAACAATACCACAGCGGTATTCCTACACAATGAGTAATCACTTGGACGGGTGATAACTGGCTTTTGTTTTACCACTACATCCATAGAATCAACATACGAACAAGTTATGCCACCATAGGTAATAAAACCGGTTACTTGGTAGGTAGTATTTACTAATGGCGAAACACTAAGAGCGCTACTAGTGCTCAAAACCAAGTTGGGATTGGTAATGGGCACTTGGCGCCATTGAAAACTATCAATACTTGCTGTTGTTCCACTGGCTACAATATTGATATTTGGATCGCCTGCACAAATGGTGCGGTTTGGCCCGGCACTCACTGGAACTTGGGCATTCACATAAACCATAGAAGTATCAAAACGGTTACAGCCAAATAGGTCCATTTTGCGCACCACATACCTGCCACTATCTTGTGGCAATATTTTTTGCGAAACCGAATCACTTAAAACTGGAGATACTGGTGATTTGCTCCAACGCCAAAAGTTCACAGAACCTAGGCTATTACCAGCATCTAATGTATCGCGGCTTGAGAAACAGAAACGAACACTCGATGGCAACTCTTTTAATGGTAAATTACGAGTAAACACCGAGAAGTTAACTGAATCTCTACAACCATTCAAATCTTGGATAACAGCCTTGTAAGTTGAAGTAGTGCCAGAAATAGCAGGGTTTATGGTGCAGTTTGAATCAATGCCAAAAGCACGTATGATATTGTTAGATGGCAAGCTATAAAAAGTGTACCTATAGCTCAAACCAAATGGCGTTCCATTTTTTCCTTTTGCTTGAATAGCAACAGGTGTACCAAAGCAATTGAAGGTATCTCTAACTGCTACATCAACCGGCGGATTGATATATACAGAGTCGATGATATTGTCGTTAGGACAACCATTTGGTGTTGGCGGTGAAGTAGTTGTTAAGCGCAGTTTTACCCTATGCCAACCTCCTACCAAAAACTGGTGATTGGTAACGGAGGTATTATTATATATAGTATATGAATTAGAATTAGGTCCAGTTTCAACTTGGAATTGAGTATAACTATTGTTTAATGGAACCCCATTTTGAAGTGTGTAACTAAAGTCGTAAAAACCACAGTTTTTATTAACCTTGTTAATGATAGCCACAGGAATTTTACGCACCAAAATACTGAAAGAACGTGTGGTTCTTGCTGGAATTGGACAGGCCCTGTCTTTTGCAGTTACAACCATATAATAAGGCAAATTACTGGCCATATTTGCGGTTGGGGTCCAACAAAACTTCATACTATCAAACTTGGGCCCGAGGGAATTGCGATTAGCAACAATATAAGACTTTACAAAAGTTGCACCGTTTCCTACTAAGGTACTAGGCGCGTTCCAAGTCATGTCTGTGGTATCGGTTCCTGCGGTATTATCCCAGGCCGAAACGGTAAAACACAATTGTTGACCAGCACAAACCGAATAGGCAAAATTAGGTTGAGGTGATGTTAAAACAGAACTTGCATCATAAGTTCTAAAAACGGGTGGGTTATTGGCCGGACAAAACTGGCTATAAAACTGAATATCTCTTCGGGTAATACCCATTAAGGTTGGCACACCGCCAATGGTTTTCCATTGCCTTACCTCAATAATTAGGTTCGCCACAAAATTACCCAATGGCCTAAACCTGATATCCCCAGTAACGGCATCAATGTTAATACCTATTGGCGGAATTGCTGGTGGACTTTGAATTGGCGCGCCTAAGTATGGTAATGGAACCAATGGACTATATGGCGAAACATAAGGAGCAGCAGAACCTGGACCAACCAATGCCTGACCAAATGCATAACTCAATGAATCTCCATCTGGGTCAATTGCACCTAAGTTATAGGTAAAATCTTGGCCCGCACAAGTAACAGCAACTGGGTCGTTGGTAAATGTTGGAGATGAATTACAGGGTGTAGCACATCTGTTTATAATGGCTTCGGTATAGAAATTTAATGAACCAGGATTAGCCAAAGTGGTAATAGCATTATTGCGGCAGCAAGTATTCCACCCTATGCTTACAAAACAGCAAGAAGCTGGAATTGCGGATAGATTAATTAAACCATCAAAGGTATAAACCTCAATTCCTGGCACAAAAGTACCCGGCGTTCTGCTTCCACAATTACTACAGATTGATTTTGCTGCGGCACACAAGGAAACCACATCAAATCCACTCACAGAGGTTACAACCGTTAAATTTTGAGAGCCAAAACTTACACCTGTGCAAGGACTTGCAGGCATTCCGGAGCCAGCTGGTGATGCTGCCCCAAAAATACTAATTTGGATGCCGCATGCAGGACTTAAAGAAGTAGGGCAATTTGCACATAATTGTACTCCTTGGCAATCTTTATACAATTTAAAGGTTACATTATAAACTCCAGGCGTACCAGTACATGTGTATGATACATCTGAACCTACCACGTGGGTTGCCTGTAATTTAGGCATTGAAAATAGAAACAAAACCAGCGAAAAGGTAAGGGCAAAAATCCTTCTTTTGTTCTGGGTTAAGTGTAAATATATTGCATTCATAAAAATAATATTTCTCTTTTGTGCTATCAAAGGTAATTAAGCTATCACTTAAAACTTTCTTAATAGTGCTTTAATAGGGCTAAAGTAAATAAATTTATGAAAAGTTTAAGGGTTAAACCCAATTTTATTAAAATTATTAAGATAAAATACCCCTATTTAAACAAGAAACAGGTATGCCATATTGGGACGAAACGCCTATTTGGCAAGGAAAAAATGATGAATTACTAGATATTTATTCGGACATATTTTCTGACCCAAACAAAATAAAAAAATTACAAAATAAGCTTTTGTACTAAATAGATATGCTATTCGTTGACCATTAAGCGTTTAAGTTTAAAAGCACTTGAAATTCTTTAAATTTAAAAATTGAATGTTCATTTATTAGCTGATTGCCAACACAAAATGTTTCCTTTAAAATAATAATTATTTTGAAATTGAAGAACCTGAGTATATTTACCTCCTAATTAACGACCAATAATAAGAGCAAGTGCAAATTAAAATTGCTTTGCTTGCTTCACAAATAGAATGAGAAAATTAATACTTTTATGCCTACTTGGTCTTATAGGACTTAATTTAAAGGCTCAGGTAATAGATGAAATTGTGGCAGTTGTTGCCGACAAAATTATTTTACGCTCCGATATTGAAATAGCTTATGAGCAGGCTTCTAGAGAAATTGGCGTAAGCCACGATTCCATAAAATGCATGATTTTGGAACAAAAGCTCATCGAAAATCTCCTCATTATTAAAGCTCAGGTTGAC
This sequence comes from Chitinophaga pinensis, assembly GCA_945875195.1. Classification (GTDB taxonomy): domain Bacteria; phylum Bacteroidota; class Bacteroidia; order UKL13-3; family UKL13-3; genus B1. The sequence continues at coordinate 6,989 of CAMCJW010000039.1, forward strand.
TCTTTGCCTATTAGTGAAGAAAGAGTAGATGCTGAACTTGAAGAGCGCATTAGGTATTTTGCCCAACAATATGGAGGAGAAAAAGCCTTAGAGGAAATTTACGGCAAAAGCATCAGTGAAATAAAAGAAACTAACAGGGAGCGAATTCGAAATAATCAAATGGCTTCTGCTATGATGTCTAAAATTACGAGTAATGTTAAAGTTACACCTACCGATATCAAAACTTTTTATAACGAAATTCCAAAAGATAGTCTACCATATTATTCGGCAGAAGTTGAAATAGCTCAGATTATTATTGAACCAAAAATAAGCAAAGAAGCCAAGCAAGCTGCCTTAGAAAAAATTACAGAATTACGCAGAAGAATTTTGGAGGATGGAGATAAGTTTAGTACGCTTGCACTCATCTATTCCGACGATAAAAGCTCGGCCATCAAAGGTGGTGAATTGGGCTATTTTGGAAGAGGTATGATGGTGCCCGAATTTGAGGGGGCAGCTTTTAGGCTCAAACCAGATAGCATTTCAAAAGTTATTGAAACCAAGTATGGTTATCACATTATTCAAGTTATTCAAAGAAAAGGAGATGAGGTAAATGCCAGACATATTTTAATCATGCCTAAAATATATTCAACCGATATTGAAATTGCCCGTAATACGATGGACAGCATCATTCAATTGGTAAAAATGGATTCGATGAAATTTGAAGATGCTGCAAAAAAATTCTCGAGCGACGAAAATACCAAAAACAGTGGCGGATTTATTGGTTCAGGCGGCTTAGGCAATACCCATATTCCAGTAGATGAGTTGAGCAAAGAACTAAATATTAATTTACAACTAGTAGAGGTGGGACAAATTACCGAACCAGAATTAATTTTACTTCCTGGTCCTGATCAGAAAAAAGCTTGGAGAATCTTTTACCTCAAAAGTGAAACACCTCCGCATAGGGCAAACCTCAAAGACGATTACCTAAAATTACAAGCAATGGCTTTTGAAAAGAAGCAACAACAAACAAAGCTTAAATGGATGGATAGAAATCGCAAACAATTTTACATACAGGTAAATGGTCCTTATGTAAATTGCGAACAAATAAAACCTTGGATTCAAAACAAATAGTAAAGTCATGGTATCTTTTTCAAACGATGTAGAAGCGGCAGATGCACTACACAAAAAATACAAAGAACTGAGGTCAGAAATAGCCAAAGTTATTATAGGGCAAGACGAAGTGGTGGATGCAGTGCTCATATCCATTTTCTCCAACGGCCATTCACTGCTAATTGGTCTTCCCGGATTGGCTAAAACATTGCTGATAAAAACCATCTCAGAGGTACTCGATCTTCATTTTAGTCGGATTCAATTTACACCAGATTTGATGCCCAGTGATATTATTGGATCGGAAATACTAGACGAAAAAAGAGCGTTTAAATTTATGAGAGGACCAATTTTTGCTAATATTATTTTAGCAGATGAAATTAACCGTACCCCTCCAAAAACGCAGGCAGCTCTGCTAGAAGCCATGCAAGAAAAAGCTGTTACTACTGCCGGGCAAATGCATAAACTAGAAGAGCCTTTCTTTGTGTTGGCTACCCAAAACCCTATTGAACAAGAAGGAACCTATCCTTTGCCAGAAGCCCAATTAGACCGGTTTATGTTTAATGTATTGCTTGATTATCCTTCTTTTAATGAAGAATTGGAAATTGTTAGGAGCACCACTGGTAACAAGGTGAGTCAAATAAACAAAATTCTTCATGCCCAAGAAATTTTGTACTTTCAACAATTAGTTAGAAGAGTGCCTGTTGCAGAAAACGTATTGGAATATGCAGTTAATTTGGTTAGCAAAACCAGGCCAAATACGCCCCTGGCAGGCTCTATGGCTAATGAATATTTAGAATATGGTGCTGGTCCTAGAGCAGGGCAGTTTTTGCTCATTGGCGCAAAATGCCATGCTTTAATTAAAGGAAAATATTCGCCAGATATTGAAGATGTAAAAGCAATTGCCAAGAATGTTTTACGTCACCGTATAATTAGAAATTTTAAAGCTGAAGCCGAAGGCATTTCTGCCGAAAAAATAATAGAAAGTTTATTATAGACCTTGTTATTTCAATCCGTTCCTCTCTCGCCAAAGTTGGTTAAAAGATTTGTCGGCTATTTTAGGAAATTCTCTTTGCTCGCCCCAATCACTTTTATAAAATTGCTTAAAGGTAAAGTTCTTTATGGCAGCTGGTCTGTTTAAATTCTTTCGGCTCAGCATAAATTTTTTCCAAGTATACCAAGCTAGTTTTTCACCCGTTTTTTCAAAACCTTGAACCACATTCTCTTGCCTATTTCTGAGCAAATGATTGTGTAAATCTATTTTTACCGGACAAACATCTGTGCATTTTCCGCACATAGTTGATGCATTACTTAAATACTGATAGTCTTTAAATCCTTGTTGCAAAGGCCCAACAACTTGCCCTATTGGTCCGCCACCATAACTTTGATAGCTAGACATACCACCAACACTTTTAAACACAGGGCATACATTGCTGCAGGCTCCACATTCAATACAATTTAAGGCCTGCCTTTGGTCTTGCGTTGCCAATAAATTAGATCGTCCATTGTCTAATAAAATAACAATAAATTCAGCAGGCCCATCAGAGTCTTCCCTATAAATAGGACCTGTAATGGTATTGTAAGTGGTCATTTGTTGACCAGTTGAATGACTAGAAAACAGAGGGAAAAACAAATCCAAATCTGTTAAGGTTGGCAATATTTTATCTATAGAGGCTAAAACAATATGTGTTTTTGCAAAGGCAAAACTTAACCTAGCACTACCCTCATTTTCTATTATAGCAACAGAACCAGCATCTGAAATCAAAAAATTGGCACCCGTAATTCCAAGGTCGGCTTCAAAAAACTTATTTCTAATTTCTGCTCTGATATCACTCACCAATTCCTCTGGGTCGGCCTCAATCGAAGATTTTATTTTTTGATTTAGAACCCTACCAATATTTTCCAGCTTTTGGTTTGTAACCGACTTATTAGGATGATAGGGATTTTCATTCATTAAATCCAAAACATAATCACCCAAATCTGTTTCAACTATAATATTCCCTTTATCTCTAAGGTGCTTTGCTAAACCTATTTCATGAAAAATACTACTCTTACTTTTTACTAATTTTTTGGCATTGGTTCGCTTAATAATTGCGTCTATTTCCATCAAGGCATTATTGGCATCAAAAGCCCACAAAACTTTTCCTCCCCTCCTAATGATAGATGCTTCAAAATCTACCAGATATTTATCTAAATTTTCTGTAACCTTCCACCTAATGTATGCCGCTCTTTGTTTTGCAAGGTCCAAATTGGAAAATTCTTTTATCGCTAAAACCCTGTTATCCTCCATAAAATCAAGCATAGGAAGCACCCTCTGCCTGAAATCTATATCAGTCATTTTCTTTTCTGCTTCCTTTAAAAATATTTCCTGAGGTTCCATTTATGCTTATTGAACTTAATAAACTACAACTAAGCCTTTAGTCCAAAATTAATCTTTTATTTATTAAACACAACATTGGTTCAAATAGTACTACAATAAAATATTGTCTATAAGCCTTGTGTTTCCAAGTTGCACTGCAACCAAAGCTATGGCGTTGTCTTCAAAATTATCAATAGAATCAAGGGTTTTTGCATTACATACGCATAAGTATTCAAGCTTAAAGGGGGCTTCACTCAAAATATGTCTTGCGTTTTTTAAGGCAATTTCCCAGTGTTGAGTTTGCCAATTATCCTTTAAATCCTTTAACACTTTGTATATATGATGGCTAATTTTCCTTTCTTCTGCGCTTAACCTAATATTTCTACTGCTCATTGCTAAGCCATTTTCTTCTCTTAAAATAGGGCAAATATTAAAAACAATATTTGGAAAATTTCTTTGAATGAGTGTTTCAATCACCAAACACTGCTGGTAATCTTTTTGCCCAAAAAATACTTCATCAGGTTCACATAACTGAAACAACTTTTTTACGATGGTTACCACACCATCAAAATGACCTGGCCTGATTGCTCCTTCCAATAAGTGCGTTAAATTGCCAAAATTGGATGATGAATCTTTGACCAATCCATTTACATATATTTCATCCACCTCTGGATGAAATAAAATATCACACCCTTCCTGAACCAATAATTGAATGTCATTTTCAATTGGTCTCGGATAATTCGCTAAATCACTGGCAACATTAAATTGAATAGGATTAACAAAAATACTACAAACCACTAGCTCGCATTTTTGCCTAGCAAACTTGATCAAAGATAAATGACCAGCATGCAAAGCTCCCATAGTTGGAACAAAGCCAATTTTGACCTTTTTAGCTTTTTCCTCCTTGATTAAGGCAGTAAAAGTTTGGGAATTTTTAATTAAAATCACTTTATGCTTTGGTTTTCAAGCGTATAGAATATTACGCTCATAATTTGGGACGAATATTAAGAAATTTATTAACATTTTCCGTAACTTTGCATACTTTTTTTAACCTAAGTGTGTATGACAAAAAAGAGAGTTCTGTACATTTCTTCGGAAATGACTCCTTTCCTAAAAGTAAGTAGTGTAGGTGAATTGGCAAGAATGTTGCCTCAAGCTATCCAAGAGAAAGACAATGAAATTAGGGTTTTAATGCCAAGATTTGGTTGTATCAACGAAAGACGGAATAGGTTGCATGAAGTTGTGAGGCTAAGTGGTATTAATATTACCATTGACGACAACGATAATCCTTTAACAATTAAGGTTGCTTCACTTCCTGAGGCCAAAATGCAGGTGTATTTTCTCGACAATGAAGATTATTTTCATAGAAAATTTGTTTATACCGATGAAAACAATGCTTTCTATGGCGACAATGACGAGAGAACCATTTTTTTCTGCAAAGGCGCAATTGAAACGGTAAAAAAACTAGGCTGGCAGCCAGACATTATCCATTGCCAAGGTTGGATGACTAGTTTAATTCCATTATATTTAAAAACAATATACAAGGATGAGCCAGTTTTTCGTTTAGCCAAAGTGGTTTACTCCGTCTTCGAAAATCAGTTTGATGAAAACATGGGCAAAGAATTTGGTCGCAAGGCTAGTTTGAACGCAATTGACAACAAACAAGTTTCATCATTGGCAAATGCCACCTGTTCAGATTTATACATGTCGGCCATAACCCATGCAGATGCATATGTTAAAGCCAGTGCAGAAATTGATCCAGAGGTAACAAAATTTATGAAGAAACAAAAGGGTAAGCCTACAATTGAACATTCTGAAAATGGTGATAATATTGATGCTTATATAGACCTGTATGATACCTTGCTCAATCGTCAGAACTAGAGTAATTGCTCTTATTCTTTTTGTTTTCATTTGTATTACTTCTTGTAAAAAAGATACAGAATCTGTTGGGGCTGCATTCGTTAGTAAGCGCAATACCTTTAATTCTTTATTCGATACCACCATTCTATTGAACACCTATTCTGTAAAGATGGATTCAATTATTAGCTCCAAGCTGACCTCGTATGCTTTTGGTGCCATTAATGATCCATATCTAGGTATAAGTAAAGCCTCCATTATTACCCAGTATGGAGTACCTGGTAATGAATTTACTTGGGGTGGTGCAACCAAAGTTGATTCATCATTTTTGCAATTCAGGTTCAGAAATGCTATCCAAAAAGATGGCACCTATTTGCCAGATTATTTCGGAAACAAAGATGCCATCCATACTGTGAAAGTTTATTTGCTTACCGAAACTATTTCCAAAGACTCTTCCTATTACTCAACCAGAAAGTACACAACTGATGGCATAGAAATGGGCTCATTCACTGGTAAATTTAACTTTACAGATTCGGTAACGGTTAATTTGGGTATAGAAAAATTGGTTATTCCGCCACATATTAGAATTAAAATGAATAACACCTTCAATACTTTTCTATTCAATGGAGAAGCTGATGGGTCGTTTTTAACCGATGCTAAATTTAAGGAAAAATACAAAGGTTTTGTGATAGTTGATGAAACCAGCATTGCACCGGGAGAAGGTTCTATTGTATATGTAAAACTCACCTCAGATGTTACTGCATTAACTGCATTCTATAAAGATTCATTAGCAGCAGATTTCCCAATTGTAGGAGGTACAAGGGCTGTAGAAGCTTCTTATAATTATTATGAGCATACAAACGTGCCCACTAATATTTTACAAACAGGCTTTAACCAACAACACAGAGATACTGGTTTTGTTCAACCATTAACCGGAGCCAAACTAAGAGTAGAATTACCAAACTTGGCTACTTTCTTTTCCAATCCAAAAACGGTAATTAATGGCGCCGAAATAACCTTTACACCTATGTCTAGAAGTGTAAATGATTTCTTTACTTTACCCGCAAGTATGTCTTTATTAGGTTCAGACTCCTTGGGCAAAAACGTGTTTCTCAAAGACCAATTTTATGAAAGTACAGCTTATTATGGTGGCCAACTGAGCAATAATCAATATAAATTCAATATTGTTCGTCACCTACAATACCTTTTAGATGAAAAAAAGAAAGGTAGAGATTACAACTACGGTATGAACCTAATCATTAGGGCCGACGATCCGCTCACAGCTCAAAGAACAGTTCTTGATACAAGAAAAAATAGTGGTACTTTGAAACTAAAATTAACCTACACGGTTATTAATTAAAAGACATTGTGATAATTTTCTTTAAAGCAAATACAAATAATACGCAAACTGCAGAGTTGCAGTTACACCTTAGCCAATTAGGTTTTGAATCCCAATTGGTTCAAAAACTAGGTATTTGCATTGCCCCCGCGCTTTTAGATACAAATTTTTTAACGCGATTTGATTTTATTGAACGGGCTCAAATTATCAGCAGCAATTTTCAACTTTCTTCCTTAGCCTATAAAAAAGAAACTTCGTTTGCTGTAAACGATATTCAAATAGGAACCCATTTTGCCAATATTATTGCTGGTCCGTGCAGCGTGGAAAGTGAAAAACAGATTTTTGAAACAGCCGCGTTTTTAAGTAAGAATAACATAAAGTTTATTCGTGGTGGTGCCTATAAACCTAGAACCTCTCCCTATTCATTTAGAGGCCTAGGAAAAGATGGGCTAAAATTATTAAGTGAGGCGGCTAAACAATATAATCTCAGCGTAGTTACCGAGCTCATGGACTTAAGTTTACTAGACGAAGTTTTAAACTACGCAGACATAGTACAAATTGGAAGTAGAAACATGGCCAATTTCTTTTTATTGGGAGAACTTGGGAAAATTGAAAAACCAATTTTGCTCAAAAGAGGAATGCAAGCAAAAGTAAATGAATGGTTACTTGCTGCCGATTACATCATGAGCGGAGGCAATGAAAAAGTAATATTGTGTGAAAGAGGAATTAGGAGCTTTGATCCCGCTAGCAGAAATGTAATGGATGTGGCAGTAATTCCTTTGATACAATCTATGAGTCACCTCCCAATTATTGCTGACCCAAGTCATGGCACTGGCGACGCAAATCTGGTGCCAGCATTGGCAAAAGCCAGCATGGTGGCTGGTGCAAATGGCTTAATGATTGAAATTCACCCCAATCCCAGCAAGGCACTTTCAGATGCCAAACAAGCGCTTAGCTTTAAGGCGTTCGAAAATCTTTTGGCCGATATAGATAAACTAAAACCTGCCATCCAAAAGCCAATTGACGCCAGTTACTCATTTGTTGTTTAATTTCAGATTTATTTCCCTAATTTTGTATTAATTATGTGTGGAATTGTAGCTTATATAGGATATAGGGAAGCTTGCCCTATTATACTAAAAGGATTAAAGCGTCTTGAATATCGTGGATACGATAGTGCTGGCGTAGCCTTACTTGATGGAAACATGCAAATGAAGGTTTATAAAAAAACCGGAAAAGTTGTAGATCTTGAAAAGGAAATTGGCGATAGAGATACCAGTGCTTTCACTGGAATGGGTCATACCCGCTGGGCCACTCATGGCGAGCCAAATGACAGGAACGCTCACCCTCATCTTTCGGGCGATGGAGAATTTGCTATTATTCACAATGGCATTATCGAAAACTACGCTGCCTTAAAAGAAATGCTTATAGGCCGTGGCCATCATTTTAAAAGTGAAACAGATACGGAAGTTCTTATTCATTTAATTGAAGAAGTTTATAAAAATAACTCCGTTCAATTTGAAGAAGCTGTTCGCATGGCATTAACTCAAGTAATAGGTGCTTATGCCATTGTTATCCTTTCTAAAAAAGACCCCAATT
>CAMCJW010000040.1 GCA_945875195.1 Chitinophaga pinensis
TTCATGAGTATGGACCCTCAAACAGGCAAAATCAAAGCTTGGGTAGGTGGACAAAACTATAATTATTTTAAGTACGACCATGTTAATTCATCAGCCAAAAGGCAAGTTGGGTCAACCTTTAAGCCTTTTGTTTATACTGTTGCAGTAGACAATGGATTTTCGCCATGTATGATGATTCCAGATAAGCCAGTCAGTTTTGCAGGGTATCCAGATTATAACCCTGGCAATGCCGATACCAAATATGATTTACCTGAAATGACTATGTATAGAGGTTTGCAATTATCTATTAACTTGGTTTGCTTAAATGTGCTTAAAATGCTTGGTGATGATGGTATAAAAAATGTGATAGACATGGCACATAAAATGGGAGTTACTAGCAAGATTGAGCCCTACCCTTCTTCTGCTTTGGGTACAGCCGATATATCAGTATATGAAATGGTAGGTGCGTTCTCTACTTTCGCAAATAAAGGCGTTTGGATCAAACCGAATTATTTAACAAGAATTGTAGATAAAAATGGCAATGTAATTTTTGAAAACTTACCAATTACGCAGGAAGCATTAAGCGAACAAACCGCATATGTGATGTGTAAAATGCTAGAGAAAGTTACCACTAATGGAACTGCTGCCAAAATCAAGTATCAATATAAAATTCCAGGTGCAGTGGGTGGAAAAACTGGTACTACGCAAAACTACAGTGATGGTTGGTTTATTGGTATTACACCTACCTTAGTTTCTGGGTGTTGGGTTGGTTGGGAAGATAGAGCCATTCATTTTAGAACAATGCAACTTGGATCTGGCTCTGCAATGGCTATGCCTATTTGGGCAGACTACATGAAAAAGGTTACCTCAACCCCAAATCTAATGCAAATTGTAAATGAGTGGGCGCCACCTCAAAGTCCTATAAGCATTGAATTAGATTGTGCCAATTTTTCTAACGGGCAGGTAGAAAAGGAGGATTTTGTTGAGTAAGTAATTATTTACAAATATAGAACATAATTTTGTTTGGGGAGGAGGACACAAAAAGGAATTAAACCAATAAAACTCGATTTGGTGCAATTTCCACAAGGTATTCACTTATTGCAAATTCAAAGTGGCAATGAGCAAATTGTTCGGAAGATTGTTAAAAATTTATAAATGAATTAAATGGAGGTAATTACTCTTTGAAGAAATATATAAAACCTTTTCTTTATTATAAAATAAGGGGTAAATCGCTTGGTCCCGATAATCAGGTATTTGAACTATATCTTTAGAAATTGGCACTTTATCTTTTAAACTATATTTTACGTTGAAATATTTATTCATATTAAATATTAAAAAATAGATAAAATCACTTTCAAAATAAAAATCACTAATATATGTCGCTACTTGAAACTCCTCGTTCATTGAGAATTTTTCATAATTAAATTTATAGGGTAAGTTTAAATCCTCAATCGTCTTAGTTTTCAAATTGTATAATTGATTAGAAAACATGTTAATGTAATAATCATTATGATTTCGCGCATTTAACATATTATACCCTAAACTATTTCTTCTATGAGTATTCGGAATCCCCCATTTCAAAATACCATCTTCTATTAAACTTTCATTATCTAATCTATAACATATCAAGAATTTTAAGGAATCTAAATATGATTCTGATTTATTTTTTACATTTTCAAAGGAATAATCATTTTTTATTATTCTAAAATAAAAGCGATCACCATTTATATGAAAATCTTCATAATCTTGAATACTATATTCATTGTTTATCTCATTAATCTTTATTGGCCAAATATCCAAAATTTTTCCATTATGAAATTTGATCATGCTGAAAAGTGGTTCATTAATTATGGTATCATTATATTTTGCACTATATTTAGGATATTCAGTTCTAACAAATAAAAAAAGTGTATCATTTTTTAAATAATAATTACTTATGAAAAATGGTACTGACATATTTAATCTATCATAAAATGCTTTTGTTTCCTTCAAATTATTGAGATCACCATAATGCTTGTAGTAAATCTTATCTAATAATTTAAAATCTAAATTAAGATTTACTACATTTTTTAAATCAGAAAAATTTACCAGATTAAGAGAATGGTTAAATGAATTAAAAAAAACAAAAAAATTATTACAATAATCAAATTTTGAGAACCCTGAGACTTTTTTAGGAAGACAAATTGAATCTAATGAAAATACATAATGATAGTTTATTGAATCAACATAAAAAGAAATTTTTTTCAATGGGGCATTAAAAATTAACTCCCCATTGAAAAAAAATAAAACTTTAGATGTTATAGTATTTGTTAATTTAGAATTTAGATTACATTTTGACCTATCAACTAATGAATCAAAACTATTTCTTAAAAATTGAAATTTTTCGAAAAAATTGGATGAATCCTCAGAATCAAAAACTCCTATTTTTTTTACATTCTTGTTAATTGAATTAAGATATTTTAAATTATCTAAACAACCATTACAATCATTTTTTTTCAGGATTACGAAAATCTCACTTTTTCTGCTTTCACAAATGCCGTATGGTATGAATAAAAAAACAAATAGAATAACAAATATTACTTTCATTTTTCCAAATTAAGATTTAGAATTAACACAAAAACCAAACATACGTTATTAATTTTGAGTAACTTCCAATTCGCTTACATATTCTGGATCTTCTTCGGATGGCTCAATTAAGTTTGCAATTTTCCAATCTCCTTCATATCCAGGAACGCTTAAAGTAATTACACAACCATGAATGAGAGGAGGTGCACAATTTGAGGTAAAACAAACTTGAGGAACATTTGAGCAATGTACTTTAAAGTGTGAGTTCGGCATAGGGCTTACAGTTGCTGCACCTTTATATAAATAGGCGTAGGAATGTAAATTGCTTGCAAAAAAAAGCAGAGATAAGATAAAAATTGTTTTTAGTTTTTTAATGATATTTGAATTTTAAATTATTGTAATTGAAATTTATATAAAAAAAAATCAAATAAAAAATTAAAAATCAATAAAAGTGTCATTTTTCTAAATTTGATTATATTGCCCTACAATTAGTTTAACTCTATGTCAAGTTTCTTTTATACCAAATCATTACAAGATCTTTTAAAGCACCATGATGGGTCGCAATTAAAACGCACACTTACCGCTGCCAATTTGGTTGCCTTAGGTGTGGGAGCAATCATAGGCGCAGGCCTTTTTGTTAGAACCGCAGCAGCCTCAGCAGAAGCAGCAGGTGCAGCGGTTACCATGAGTTTTATTATTGCAGCAGTTGGCTGTGCATTTGCAGGTATTTGTTATGCAGAATTTGCGGCCATGATTCCAATTGCAGGAAGTGCCTATGCATACTCTTATGTTACGATGGGAGAGTTAATGGCTTGGATTATTGGTTGGGCTTTAATTATGGAATATGCCTTAGGAGCTGCAACAGTGGCTATTGCTTGGAGCGAATATTTAAATAACCTGCTTGGAGGGGCCATACCTTATGAATGGTGCCACTCACCTTTTGAAACATTAAAGAAAGTAGTTGACCAAAGTAGCATAGACCAATTGATTGCCAGCAATGCAGATTTAACGCATCATTTAAAAAATGGCGAGTTATTTATAACAGATGAAGTATATAAAAATTTAGGCAGTGCCCAACAAGGATTGGTTCAAGTAACCCATGGATTTATCAATGCACCAGCATTAATAATTCTATTGGCGCTTACATTATTACTAATTAAAGGAACCCAAGAATCTGCAATGGTAAATACCATTATTGTATTTATAAAAGTTGCCATTGTATTGTTATTTATTGTTTTAGGTTGGCAGTTTATTAAACCAGAAAACCATACACCATTTATGATTCCAGAAGGCACATTGGGTCATGAAGGATTCTTTAAACATGGCTGGGGTGGTGTTTTAGGTGGCGCTGCAATTGTATTCTTTGCTTTCATTGGATTTGATGCGGTAAGTACTGCTGCTCAAGAGGCAAAAAACCCTAAACGCGATATGCCCATTGGAATCTTGGGATCATTGGTAATTTGTACCATCCTTTATATTTTATTCGGACATGTTTTAACAGGTGTTGCAAATTGGCAAGAATTTAAAACTGCAGGTAAAGAAGCTTCTGTAACATATGCTATTCAAACTTACATGAAAGGCTATGAGTGGCTTGGAACAAGCGTTACCGTTGCTATTTTGGCTGGTTTTTCTTCGGTTATTTTGGTGATGTTAATGGGACAAAGCAGGGTATTCTTTAGCATGAGTAAAGATGGCTTGTTACCAAAAGCTTTCAGCGAATTACATCCTAAATTTAAAACTCCTTATAAAGCAAATTGGATATTATTGATATTTGTGGGTGCGTTTGCTGCATTTATTCCAGGCTCCGTTGCAGGTGATTTAACAAGTTTTGGTACTTTGTTTGCATTTGTTCTGGTTTGCCTTGGTATTATTATTATGCGTAAGAAGGAACCTACTATGGAACGTCCATTCAAAACGCCATTAGTTCCATTGGTTCCAATTCTTGGGATGGTAATTTGTTTGGCAATGATCATTAGTTTGCCATTGCCTACCTTATTAAGTGCAGGAATTTGGTTGGTTTTAGGATTGCTAATATACTTTGGCTATTCTGCAAATCATGCCCGCAAAATGCGTGAGAACTTAACCAAGTATTAATTACAAGAGGAAATCAATACCTACAAAAGTTTTTTTATGCATTAAGGTTGAAGCAAAAATCTGATTGGAATGGCTGCTCTTTTGCGCCAAGCTATTTCATTATGAGGTTCACCAGGGAAACTTAAACTCATAAAATCTTTGGGGGTTTCGTAGCCACTTTCTATGCATAAACTATCCATGTATAATTGATAAGGTTCATACCAAGCATCAAGAGTGCTTGTTCCATGATCAAAGTACAATTTATGCTGTTTAGGATTTGGTAAATTTCTTGCAAAATAATTGATATACGATTGAGCTATGCTTGCATTATTTTCTTTTAAACTAACAGGCCAATGCGTGGAAATGCAGGCAACACCTTTTAATTGATCAGAGCGTTTGCATAAGGCATATAAAGAAATTAATCCTCCCATGCTTGATCCCATCATGAAGGTGCTTTTCATTTCTGGCTTGGTTGGAAAAGTGCTATCTATAATAGGTTTGAGCTCGTCGAATATAAATGACAAGTAAATATTTGCCAAGGTGCTCCCTCCTCTTTCTGTTGCAAGTTTATTTCTATTTAAACTATCTAATTTTTTAAATGCATCTTCAGGATTGTATTCTATAAATCTCCTTGGCGAGTTCCATATACCCACCACAATGGTTTGTCGGATAATGTTATTCCTCATCAAACTATCCATTATTTCATCAATACCCCATTCCATGCCGCCAAATGAATTACCGGGTAAAAATAAGTTTTGACCATCATGCATGTAGAGCACCGCATACCGAGTTTTTCCAGATGAATCAAAATCATTAGGCACCCAAACATCCACATTTCTTGGATCAAGCCATTGCCCTTTTACCTTCTCAAAACGAAACAGCCTTCCCTTTAGGTTTATATCCTTTATTTCCTTTTGAGCACTTAGGTTTAAACACAACAAAAGGCAAATTGGCAAAAACAACATCCTAGTCTTCATCATTCTCACAAGCAAAATTTATTTCTATTATTTAAACAAAAATACAATTATTAATTTAACACCTCATGTAAAACCGCAGGCGATTTTAGTTCACTAAATAGCATCAAATGTAACTGGTAATACCGAATCATTTTATTCAACAATTCTCTGCGCAAATTGGAAGGTAATTCTACCAATTGAATCTCTTCAAAATTCATGTCAATAAACTGAGCCAAAACCCCTGCCAATGGCTCTTTGCAATAATCACTTGTATTTGGCGCATCTGCAACAAATACGCCTTCTTGCAAACTAAAAACGGGCGCTTCCAAACTATAATTAGCTTTAGGGAAAAAGCCTAAATATTTGCTCAATTGTACCATAAAATACACGGGGAAATTACGCAAAGATCCTTGTGTTAAATCGGCTATTTGAACCGAATGAAATAAGAACCCAAACATTTGAACATCAATTTGATCTTCTTCTCTTAAACTTTTGGTAAGCAATTCGGCCATAAATAAAGCCAAAGTGCTTTTATGCAATTCGAAATGAAGGTGATTTAAAACAGGAATGCATCTCAGTTCTTTGATACGCTGTAAGTTTTTATTCTGCTGGTGATAAACCTCTAATTCTAGTAATGACAGTGGCAATAAATGAGATGGTTTAATTGCACCCTTTTTCCCCTTAACACCATTGATTAAATAGCTTTGCATGCCAAATAAATCGGTATAGCATTTTAGTACTACACTGTTCTCTGAGTAATTGATTGTATTAAGCACAATACCTCGGCATTTCTGAAGCATAGTATTTAAATTTACCTTGAATTATGCGCCAACAATCCTTCTTTGGTTGCTAAATAGGAAAATGCACGCATGTTGTCTGTATCATAAATAAAGCTGCGTTTATAATCGCCAGATTCTTCTTCCCATTTCATCACAGAAACCATTTTTTTATGGATCAATGTTTTAAGTGCATCTGCAACCACATTGGGTGGATAAGATACTTCCTCTAAAATTTTATCGAATGGTTCAACAAAATACAAGCAGTTTAAAATATCAAACTCCAAATCATCTATTTCTGGTATCATTTTAATTCTCTCTCCTTCCAAGTATAAGTGTTTACATTAGCCCAAATGCCAATAATAATAACATATAAAATATGAAATGGCTGAACCAATGGCATCAGTAAAAGTAATTGTTTGCGTTTAAAAAAATGTAAGATAGATCCCAATATCAAACCTTCTGCAAACATTTTTATCAAAAGTTGGGTCAAACCTACCTGCCAAAAACCTTCATAAAAAATACTTATAATAACATTTAATAACATGCTTAAATTGAAGAAATAAGCACCAACCAATATGGCCGTAATATAGCGTTCTTCGTACTTTGTACTCTTTGATACCCACCGACGCCTTTGCTGGGTTAATTGCTCCATACTGCCATTGGGTGAAGTATAAACAATTGCCCTTTCATCTTTTAGAAAATACACTTCATCGGGATATTTTTTGAAAATCTTGTGCAACAAAAACTCATCATCGCCACTGGCAATGTGTTCATTATTTAAGTAACCTCCAACCTCATTAAAAGCATCCTTGGTAAAAACTAAATTGGCCGCACTACACATATTGGGGTTCTTTAATTGTATAGCTGCTCCTCCAATGCCTACTAAGCCAGCAAACTCCAAAGATTGAAACTTTTCAAAGACGGTGGATGCATGGAAGAAAACTGGAGCATAAATCATTTTTACTGATGTATGTTGAACAAAATTATTTAGGCTACTTAACCATAAATTACCTCTGGTACAATCTGCATCTGTGAGCACTATTAAATCGAAATTGGCTATTGAAATACCCGCAGTTATTGCATTTTTCTTGCCTGAAAATCCTGCCAATTCCGCATCTATTAATCGAATATTTATAGTAGCATTGGAGGCTATAATCTCTTCTACTATTTTTGCTGTTTTATCAGTAGAATGATCGTTTATAACAATGATTTCAAAAAGTGCACTTGGGTAATTTTGATTTATGATAGATGCCAAACAATTTAAGATGGAAACTTCTTCGTTTCTGGCTGGCACTAAAATACTAAAACCAATTTTTGGTTCAAACAGAACACTTGCGTTTTGTTTAGGGATGAGTAACCAACCCATATAATAAAATAATATGAGGCAAGCATATCCTATTGCTAAAATGTAACAAGAAATTTCCCAAATACTCATGACCTAACCTTATAAATAAAATACATGCCCAATATAGCGGGAAACAACATGTTTACTATCCACAAACTATAAGCTGCGAGCAAAATTCCTTCTTGGTTCAAACTATATAAACTAAAAAACATCAAAGCAGTTGCTCCGCGTAAGCCTATTTCTAATAGCAGAAAGGAAGGTACCACAGACTGAACACAAAATGTGGCAATGATGCAAGCCAAAGCAGGAAAAAAATCGATATCAACTTTAAAAAACCGCAACAACAAATAATATTGGGTCAAGAAAACGGTATAACGCAGAAACGACAACAATAACAACAAGCCTAATTCTTGTCGATTGTATGCCCCAAAAACATTCACATACTGTTCAAACTTTACAAACCATGTTAGCTTGTTTATTTTGCTGTAAACCAAACTTAGATTCAAGTACACCAAAATCAATAGAAAAATAAATCCATAACCCAAAGGCAATAAATACCAATAGCCTAGGAGCTGCTCACTAAAAAACGACAAAGAAAATAGGCCAAAAAACAAGGTAATAATAACTTGAGCAGTATGACCAATTACTGCAACCAATGAACCTTTAATTTTATTTAGCACCTCTAAATGAATCACTCTTCCGGCAAAATCCCCAATTTGATTTGGGGTGATGATGCTCAAAGTAACGCCAGATAAGATGGCTTTTATGGCAGTTTTATAATCTATGGGTTCATATTTTTGAATGAGCAATTTCCATTTCAATGCTTCTATACCCCAATTAAAAATGAGCAAAAATGAGGCCACAAGCAACCAATAAATTGACCCAATTTGCTGTTTGAGCTCAAAGCGTTGAAAAAGCGAATTGATATGGTAAGCGTAAATTAATTTGTAAAAAATAAATACCGTTAGTACCAGTACTAAAACATTTTTCGCAATTTTAATTGCTTTTTGATATTGGGTTGTTTGAAACAAAGGTTTGCATTAACTATGTTTGACAAAATAACGCATACATTCACCGTAAACCAAATGAGATTTTGATAGAAAGCAAATCCATACAAGAAAGAATCATCCTTGGCATAGATCCAGGTACCACGGTTATGGGTTATGGCGTAATTCAAACCACAGGAAAAAAGGCAGTTGTGCTTAGCTTGGGTGTTCTTAAACTGGATAAATATGATGACTATGCGCTAAAATTAAAAAAGATATTTGAGCGCACGGTTGGGTTAATTGATGAATACCACCCAGATGAATTAGCTATTGAGGCACCCTTTTACGGCAAAAATGTACAAAGTATGCTCAAATTAGGCAGGGCTCAAGGAGTGGCAATTGCAGCCGCTATGAGCCGAGAATTGGCTGTGGTAGAATATGCGCCTAAAAAAATAAAATTGGCTGTTACAGGCAATGGAAATGCTTCAAAAGACCAAGTTGCTGCAAGCCTTATGCAACAACTCAAATTTGAGTACAACAATGAATATTCAGATGCAACAGATGGTTTAGCGGCAGCTTATTGCCATTTTATGCAAAAGAGTTTAAAGATACCTGCTTTGGAAAGTAAAGGAAAAAGCAAAATTCCTTCTAAGAAAAAAGCCTCCTCTTGGGAAGCATTTGTTACACAAAATCCTACTAAAATAAAGAAAAAATAGCTCCTTATTTAGGCAATTGAATCGCTATTTCATTGGCAATTTTAGCCATTTCTTCATTTGTAAATACCAACTTTGGGTTGGCAAAATTCATCTCTTCTA
This sequence comes from Chitinophaga pinensis, assembly GCA_945875195.1. Classification (GTDB taxonomy): domain Bacteria; phylum Bacteroidota; class Bacteroidia; order UKL13-3; family UKL13-3; genus B1. The sequence goes on from CAMCJW010000040.1 coordinate 9,499, forward strand.
AATTGGAAAATGGGATCAAATGAATGTGTGCATGTGGCACTTCTAAACCCATCACACAAACCCCAACTCTTAAACAAGGAATGGCTTTTTTAATCCCTTCGGCAACTATCTTAGAAAACAAATGTAATCCAGCAAATTCGGTTTGATCCAAATCAAAAATGTAATCAACTTCTTTTTTAGGGATGACTAAAGTGTGCCCTTTGGTAAGTGGGCGTATGTCTAGGAACGCTAAATAGTCGGAAGTTTCGGCAACTTTAAAACAAGGTATTTCTCCATTGATTATTTTGGTAAAAATACTTGGCATAATTTATAAGGTTATTTCTAAAACCTCTAATTTAATTTGACCTGCTGGCACCATCACATCGCAAAACTCCCCTACTTTCTTATTCATCAACCCCAGTCCAATGGGAGATTTAAAAGAAATCTTACCCGATTTGAGGTCTGCTTCTTTTTCATTAACCAAAGTGTACCAAATTTCTTTTTTTGAGTTGTGGTTGAGCACACGCACCCTGGTAAGCATCATTACCTTGCTAGTATTTAATTTGGTTTCATCAATGATTCTTGAAACAGAAACTAAATTTTCCATTTTTGAAATTTTTGCTTCCAACAAACCTTGATCTTCTTTGGCTGCGTGGTATTCTGCATTTTCACTTAAATCTCCTTTATCTCTTGCATCTGCAATTTGCTTAGTTATAAAAGGCCGTTGAACCTTTTTAAGGTCGTTCAATTCGGCTTTCAATTTCTCTAAACCTTCTTTGGTTACAAAGTTAATATCTGACATAAAATTCGATTTTGTTATAGTGATATAAAATAAAAGAAACGTTTAGCACAAGGCCAAACGTTTCTTAATTGGTTTCAAATATAGTAATTTTTATCCCTTTTTACCTCCTACGGTTAACCTGATACCTAAGGTATGCATCCCATTAAAAATACGAGTTGGTGCATAAGAATAATCAATAGCCATGGCTGTACCATTTTTGGAAATTGGCAATTGGAAAGTTACACCAGTCCATAAACCATAAATTGGATCTAGGTATTGAGGATCGCTCATGTTTTTACTGAATGGTTGCGCATCATCTGTGTAATTATATGCAACCCTCAACATGGCCATTTCTTTGTAAGCATATTCAAATCCTAAACCATATACATTAGATTGGAAAGCATTGTAATTAAAGTTAAATGAACCTGTTAAACGGTGGAAATAAGTATCAGCTGATTTGTCTAAGCGCATATCATAACCCAAACCGATATTTACCAGTGTAGGTAAATTAAATTTATCTCCTGCAAAATAAGCTTTCCTATCTGCACCAGTGGCAGCATTGATAGAACGGAAAGATAGTCCAGGACCAGAATAAGTTAAATCTGGACCAATGTTTCTCATAGAAATACCTATTCTAAAATCTTCCTTTTTAATCTTATTGCTTTGTTTCTTTGGGTTCAAAGAAGTTTGGTATTGAATACCAAAATCAAAGGCCACGCCAGTAGCTTTTACGTCTTGTAAACCCTCAGAAATAATTCTCAATAAAAATCCACCAGTAATACTATTTGAGAATTTTTTTGCATAGGCAGCGCCAACATTTAATACAACAGGACTAAAAGTTGGTAAGGTGCCGTTGGGGTTATCAAAGGTTGTAATTGGAATACTTCCAAAATCCCATGAAGCAAATCCCAAACCAATAACTCCACCGTCCCCATTTTCGCCTAAGGCTTGAGAAAATCCAAAGTTATTGATGTTTACACCTGCACCTTGCAAATAACTCATTCTTGAGAAAACCACTTCGGTTTTTTTAGAGTAAGCTAATCCGGCTATATTCAAATTAAAGGCTTCAATTCCTCTTACTGAGGCCGTGTTTGTTCCTCCGTATCCAGAACTTCTGGCATAAGGATTAACATTCAATTGTGTTACCCCAGCTCCACCAGAACGCTCTGGGTTACCCGCGTAGGCATTACCTGCCAACGCTAGCATCCCAAGTAAACCAAATTTTATAATATCTTTCTTCATTTTAATATGATTTCAAAGTTTGAGTGAATACTAATTTAGAATGTATCAAAATCGGCAGGACGCATAATCCCAAACCATTTAACAACTCTTTCTCCAATTCCGTCTGCATATATATGAACCAAATACACACCGCTTGCAATTGGCACTTTAGCATCATTTTTCAAATCCCAATCCAAATAGGTATTTACATCGTCATCTTTCCTAATTCTTCTCACCAGAAATCCACTTTGGGTATAGATGGAAACAACACATTTTTTAGGAAGGTTGATGATTTTAACACGTTGATCCAATTGATTACCTGGATCTTCATAACCGGCATACGCGTAATAAGGATTTGGAGAAACAGCTACCATATCAAGGGCCGTTTTTCCAGCCTGTTTTTCACCTATAGTTGGCGAGATGCCTGTTGTAGAGAAAGAATACAGTGGTAATCCTTTATTCAATAATGTATCAGTGGCAGATAAATTTAAGCTAGCATAAGGACGTTTCACATTGATGTTAATCCTAACATCGCAAGGGATACTGCCATTGGTTGTATGATCACCTAAGAACGTTTTTGGCGAAACCAAAGTCATACTCACCCACATAGCTTGAGAATATAACTTACGCATATTCAAAGTAACACTCTGCCCTGCCTCAATTTTGGTAAGCAAATCACTATAGCTAACACCTTCATCATATCGAGGTCCTGCATATTGAATTGGACCTGTAGGGCTTGTACGGAAATCTTTAGAACCCATTACATAAATGTGGTGCTTTCCGCCAAATATATAATTTAACCCACCAAAAGTTCCCGAAACCAAGGTGCTGGTTGGATTCCAAATCATATCCGCTCCATTTTCTAATGGCAATGAAGAGTCTTCAGCAAACATAATGTTTAAGCGCTCTCCAGTTTCCTTATTAATTGCGTAACCGGGGAACCAACCTTTTCCAAAGCCATCGCCATCTGGTTTGCCATCTTTGCCAACTGAAGGAGATTTTCTTCTTTGCATTTTTATTGCTCCACCAATATTCAAAGGTGCATTTTCTCCTGCTTCAATTACTACGCATCTCGACCAATATCTCTTATCTGGTGTAATGAATACAGAAACACTTCTTAAATCTGTTAAAGGATTGTCTATTGAATATCCTCCGGTACCTGTAGACCATGCTGGACCGTAAGTTGGGGTTGGTGTAGTAACCCTTGCGCACAAGGAGTAAGGAGCCCAAGTTCCATCTATTACTTTGTTATATTGTCTTCTAGGATCAATTGGCGCCTTATTGGCATCAGCAAAATCATGTTCGTAAGAATTTGCAAAATTTGGAGTACCAGTATTGCCTGCTCTAATCCAATTAAAAGGTATCTGGGTACCCAACTCATCCGGAATACCTACTAGCCATCTGTCATTTGGATTACTGAATTCAATGGATGAGGATATAAAACCATTGGCATCATCTGTTTCATTTGTTGGATCACCAGGCGCAATAGGCTGTTTGATATTAATGCTCAAGCCCATATCTTCAAAAATTTGTTCGTTTGGTGTACCAATGGTTTTGTCACTAAAAGCTACCTGAACACAATTTGCTGTTCCAGTATATGAATAAAGAGTATTATTTACGGTAACATAATTAGGGGCATAAATGGTATCGAAAACCACAGGTGTCTCCTTTTTCCTTCTTGCCACATAACCATCAATTAAACGATACGAACTTAAATTCTGGAAACTTGCAACATTTAATGGCTTAATATTCTCCAAAATCCAAATGGTACTGTCTTTTGTTAAGCTATCTCTTTTTACAGTTGATTTAGAATTATCAATTAGTTTTAATTCAAAGTCTGCTTTGGGAACCTTAAAAGGATCTATTACCTTAATGATAACAGGCCCCTTAGCTTTCTCATAAGTAGGTGTTGGAACAAAATAAGGAGCTATCAAAGCTTTCTCAATGGTAGCTTGTGATAAGCTAATTGCGTTTCCGCCATTTCCAATTCCTTCTAATTTGGTAATTTCTGGTCCATCACCCCAAGCCGCGTTTAATACAGTGCCTTGCTGATGAGGAGTAGCTTTATGTGGTATTCCTGTCCAAACAGCAATTGCCGTCCCGTCTATCATTTTACGACCTGCCAAATATTGAGTAGCCTCATCAACACAATTGGTAGCACTGGCATAAGCAACTAAATAGAAATAATAACTCTGGAAGTTAACCAATGACTGATCCGAAAATTTAGAAAATACATCCTTGCTTAGTTTAAAACTATGAACAATTCCTTTATCACTGCCATTCACCATGATCTTTTTAACACTACCAAGGTCTGCATCGTTTACAATATTTACAATCTTTGAATTTCCATCTTGAACATCGCACTGTGCAATTTCAACTGCTTCATCTAAATTGTATAAATCACTAGGTGCAGAATTTTTCTTCAATTGAAATATTTGATAGCCTTGAAATTTATATTTGGTTTTACTTGAACACAAACCTGCAGATGAGTCCGAATAATTTTCGGTAGCGTTATAATTTACAATGTTTAATATAATTTCTTGATCCAATTCAACTATTTCTAATTTTGGAACTCTAGGACCATCCACGATATTAAAATTATTTTTGTAAAGCACATAAGCTTTATCTGATGCTTCTTTTAACAAATTGAAGGATCCAGTTGCACCACCAGTGGTACCCCTTGCCCAAACAACAGCAACAGTTACTTGATTTTTTGATCCTGGCAACAAACTAAAAGAACCTGCTGTTTGTAAAAACCTTCTATCTCCAGGGTTATTTCCAGCAATTCTTTCTGTCCAATCTGCTCTGCCAGATGGATCTGTTTTACCTGGAAACATAAAGCTAGCAGTATCAGAACCACCTCTACCATTGCCTCCATAAGAAATATTCAAACCATCTTTCCATCTTCCATTTAAGTAGTTCCAGTAATGCTCTGGTCTACTTGGATTTCCTGTTACAGAAAAGTCGTTGTTATAATACACAAACTTGGTTAGGCCAATTTCTGAGGTATCATTTCCAACAATTCTTTGAGGTCCCTCAAAAAAATTCACACCAACACTAGGTGGGTTCAAACCGTAACCCAAAATACCTTCATCGTTATCATCACCATTGTAGCAAATACCTAAATTTCTTTTCACATCGCACTCCACATAGTCGTCGGAATAATTACCTAAGTCGGCATCTACCCACTGACCAAACACGCAACTATCAATTGTTTCGGAACTACGGTTAAAAATGGTAGTTCTATAAAAGGTCATGTTATTAATTTCATCGTTTGTGGCGTATGCAAAACTTTGAGTATGTAGTTCTAACCCAATAGGCAACCCCTCAGTTTCTGAATGAATATTTCCTTTGTCATTATAAATGGTAAATAACATCATATCTGGGATATTCGTTATTACGTTTTGATCAAAACTTGGAAAGTCACCATCATCAGGTGTATAAGTTCCATCAATATTAGCATCATAAAAAGGAGCTAGAAATACCGCTTCACCAACTACCTTATTATCACCATTACCAGGCCAACTCTTGATTGCCTCAATTGGATTTGTTTTGACATTACTACTTTGAAACTCTTCTATTTCAGCCAAGGTTACTTTCCAAATCTTATCATAATATTTACACCTGTCGGCAGATACCGAAGCATTTGCAATTTGCAAGGCACCTGGGTAATAATCACTACCACTTTGACGATAGGTTTGTGCA
>CAMCJW010000041.1 GCA_945875195.1 Chitinophaga pinensis
ATGGCAAAAGGGCTAAAGATTTTTCGCCCTCACATGCGGTTTCCCGGGTGTAATCGCGTAGGGGCGAAAGATTTTTCGCCCTTATTCTTTTAAGGCAAATTTCCCTTTCCCCTTAAGAAAATTTTGCGGTATGGCAAAAGGGCGACAGATTTTTCGCCCTTACATGCGGTTTCCCGGGTGTAATCGCGTAGGGGCGAAAGATTTTTCGCCCTCACATGCGGTTTCCCGGGAGAATTCGGTATTTAGATGGGTTATCCATGATGTATTTCGTGTAGGTTTCGAAGTCGGTTTTATTGCGGATGATTTTTTCGAAATAGTTTCTTTGCCAAACGGGTTGGCCGATTGGGTGCAGAATTGGATCCTTTTGTCTCAACCATTTTGTAACACCTATTTTGAATCCACGAATGATGGATCCAATTGTACGGGAAGGTGATTGAAATTTGTCAAATTGATTTTTCAAAACAAAATTTGGATCAAACATTACTTCTATTATCCCATGAACATGATCTGGCATAATGATAATTTCATGGATTGTTGCATTTGGAAAATGTATAGGAATTTCCTCCCAGCATTTTTTAGCATAAATTCCTGCCTCATTCAACTCCATGATTTGAGATTGAAATGGCATGTTTGGCTTAATGATTTCTCCAAAAAGGTGCCTTCTGTTATGTACATTTAAGGTAACAAAAAAGAGTCCTCCATTAGAATAATCAAAAGTCTTTAATCGAATAGATTTGCGGTTATGAATTTGGGGTATATAGGTCATGAGGTAATTTCAATTAGGCATAATCAAAAGTAAAATTCATTGGAAGACAAAACAAACTTTGTTCAAAAATTAATCAAGTATACTGGAAACGCTTCAGACATCCATTTGACTATAAAAACAAACTCGGTTAATGGTAATTCCACTAATCCCTTATGCAAAAATACCTATAGCAAATCTCTTTCGGATCAACCTACTCCCAAATATTATACTGCTTCAACTTCACTTTTTCATCAAAGAAAATTTTGCTGGTTTCTTCGAAGCTTTGGGTATAATCACTTACAATAAACTGCTGTGCTTTTTTGCCGAAACTAAATTTGCTTGGTACAGTAGGATTTAACAACTGGTGCTTTTCTAGAACGCTTTTAACGTGCAAGGCAACTATTTCACTACTATCTATTACTTCTACCGATTTACCATAAAACTTCTGTATTTCGGCTTTTACAAGTGGATAATGTGTGCAGCCTAAAATGAGGGCATCAATTTTACTGAGTTTAGATTTACCAAGGTAACTATTGATGATTGTCTGAGAAATCTTGTTATTGTAAAATCCTTCTTCAATCATAGGAGCCAATAATGGTGTGGCCAATTGTACCACATTTGAAAGTGGATCTAAAGCCTCAATACGCTTGGCATATACATTTGAACTCACTGTTCGTTTTGTGCCTATTACTCCTATCTTTTGGCGGTAATGGTTCTTTACCACATATTGCGCTGCAGGGTCAATTACATTCACAATTAAATCTTTCATACCAGTAGATTTAACTACTGCCTTATAGCCTGCTGCCGATGCCGTATTACAGGCAATCACAATCATTTTGCAATTTTTAAACTTTAAAAACTCAGCAATTTTTACCGAGTAATTTTTAATGGCTTCCGCACTTTTTTCGCCATAAGGCATATGTGCTGTATCTCCAAAATAAATAATCTGCTCATTAGGCAATAACTTGGTTATAGCTCTTGCTACTGTAAGTCCGCCAATACCCGAATCAAAAATTCCAATAGGCTGTGTTTGCTTAATTGTAGTAGTCATACCTAAGCAAGGTAAAAAAAAAGGTCGATACTACCATATAGTACCGACCTTTAATGATAAAATTAATATTGTTATAATATACCTAATTTCAATTTTACTTTTCCAATAACGTTATCGCCATCAGGTTTGTATAAGAAACCAGCAACACTGCTGTCAAATACATAGCTATAACCACCTTCTTTTGCTACTGCTGCAATAGATGTTTTAGCTTTTTCAATGATTGGCTTCAACAATTCAGCTTCTTTTTTACGAATATTTTCTTGAGCTGATTGTTGGAAATCTTGGATACGGGTTTGCATATCTTGCAATTCTTTTTGCTTTACATCTTTAATAGGTTCAGACAAAGTTTTTTCGATTTTTTGGTAATCTGCTACTTTCTTTTGAAACTCATCGCTCATTTTTTTCAATTCATCTTCTAATGATTTTCCAAAAGCTTCCATATCGGAATTTGCTTTTTTGTATTCGGGCATTAATTGCATTAGTTCTTGCAAATCTACATAACCGATTTTTTGTGCTTGAGCGCTGCTACCTGCCAACACCAATATGGCAAATAAAGCAACTAGGGATCTTAACATGTTCTTCATTGTTCTTTTTTATTTATTATTTGTTTGTTATCTAATATCGTGCCAATTATCTGCCACCAGGCGTTTTGGTTGGTTCTGCTGAATTTCCTTTGTTCTTTGTAACATTCACACCCAATTCTATTAAAACTTCGTCGCTTTTATCGTATTTGGCATTGCTGTACATCATAATCATCTCCCCACCCTTGGCAAATATAAAGTCTAATGCACTTTGTTTTGCTATTTTTTGGCAAGCATCAAAAACTTTATCTTGCAAAGGCTTTACTAATTCTTGTCTCTTTTTAAACAAATCTCCTTCATAGCCAAACTTCTTATTCATAAACTCCTTTAATTCAGTTTCTTTTGCCTTAATATCTGCCTCCTTTTTTTTCTTGAGCTCTTCTGTTAAGAGAATTTGTTCTGCTTGAAAATCTTTTTGCATCTTATCTATTTCAGCTTTTTTCTCCTCAGCCTCCTTTTGCCATGTTTCTGCGATGAGGTCTAATTGCTTTTGAGCCGATTTATATTCAGGCAACATGTCCAATATATACTCAGTGTCTACGTAGGCAAATCGCTGCGCTTTGCTTGTGTTCAAACCGAAAAAAAGAAATACCAATAAACCCAATACTATCTTATTCATATTAGTAATATTAAAATTGTTGACCCAATAAAAAGTGGAAATTACCTCCATTTACCCTAGCAGGATTTGGATGATTTGGTGGCAAATCAATACCCCAACCATAATCTAAACCTATCATACCAAACATGGGCAGAAAAATCCTAACACCCATTCCATAGGACCTAACAACTTCGAAAGGATTAAACTTCTTAGCATCTAGCCATGTGCCGCCGGCTTCTCCAAACAGCAACGGAAAAACTGTAGCCTGTGGGTTTAATGAAATTGGGTAACGCAATTCCATGGTATACCTATTATAAATGGTTGCACCTGTTTGTTGGTATGAACCTGTTAAAGGATTGATGGTAAAGGGCGTGAGTGAATTGTCTTGGTAACCACGCAAAGAAACCAACTCACGACCGTCTAAACTAAATCCAGTTAAGCCCGAACCTCCTACCCAAAAACGTTCAAAAGGAGTAATTCCCTTGTTAATATTATAGGCACCTATGAACCCAAAATTAACACGAGTCATTAATACCAGTGGCCGTTTTGTGCCTGCAAGTTTTACAAACCAAGATGCGTCGAATTTCCATTTATAAAACTCTAGCCAGTTTTTCCCTGGGAGTTCGCTTGTTTTTTCTTTATCAGTAGTTCCCAATATAGAATAAGGCGGTGTAAATTGTAAACTCAAAGCTATGTTTGAACCAGACCTAGGGTAAATGGGTTGGTCTGTTGAATTTCTTCCTAAAATAATCTTTAAACTTAAACTATTGGTTTTACCAGAAGGAATAGTAGTCCAATATACATTCCCCAAAAAATCGGGGTCGTTATTGTATAATTGGTAACCCAATTGGTATTGCAAGGTAAAAAAGTCATCAGGCCATTTGAGCCTTTTTCCTAAACCAATCATGGCTCCTGTGGTGTATAAACCGGATCTTAACTCCCCTTGCTTTCCATTCGATTGAATTGAATGATAAACTGAAACAGTGAGTGCATTTGGCTTTTTGCCTCCTAACCAAGGTTCAGTAAAAGAGGCGTTATAAGATTGAAAAAAACTACCATTGGTTTGAGCCCTTAACGAAACTCTTTGTCCGTCACCAGAAGGAATTGGCGCCCAATTTTTGGCATACAATGCTTTTCTAGCAGAGAAATTATTGAGTGTTAATCCAAGTGTACCTACCACAAAACCAGCTCCCCAACCGCCACTTAACTCAATTTGGTCATTGGGTCTTTCTTCAACCTTGTATTCGATATCAACCGTTCCAGTAACTGGGTTAGGCACAGGATTTACATTTAGTGCTTCTGGGTTAAAATAGCCAATTTGAGATAGTCCTTGCAAAGAGCGCGTAATATCCGACCTGCTAAAAAGCATACCAGGCTTGGTTCTTAACTCGCGCAAAACAACGTGATCGCTCGTTTTAGAATTTCCTTTAACTGTAACATTATTGATGTAAGCTTGGCTACCCTCCGACATTCTAATTTCAATATCAATTGAATCATTTTCTATTAAAACTTCTATGGGTTCAATCCTAAAAAATAAATAACCATCATCCATGTATAATGTACTGATATCATTGCCATCCTGACTCATGTTTAACCGTTGATCCAAAATAGATTGATCATACACATCACCATTTTTGATGCGTAAAATTTTGTATAAATCTTCTGATTTGTATTTTGAATTTCCTACAAAATTGATATTTCTAAAATAGTATTTATTTCCTTCAAACAAGTTGATGTTGATCCTAATGCCTTTATCATCTCTCCAAATAGAATCAGAAATAATTTGCATATCTCTATAGCCCAAACTTAAATATTTATTGACAACCTTTTGTTTGTCTTCAACGTATTTGTCTTCGATATACTTTGATTTTGTAAAGAAGAAAGCTTTGGGTTTGGTGTCTTTCATCACCTTGCGCAACTTTTCGCTAGGCACATTGTTATTGCCAGTGAACGACAATCCTGATATGCTAATTTTTTTACCTCTGTCAACATTTATTTTCAACTTAATCGTATTCCTTTTTGGGTCATCAGGAATTTGTTCAAAAGTAGCATGTGCATCGAGGTATCCTTTTTCTTCGTAAAAATTTTTAATGGCCCTGTTGGTTCCACTTAGCACATTTTCGGTGATAATTTGTCCTGTTTTAATGGTTAAAACTTCTCTCAATTCTTCGGCCTTACTTTTTTTCAAACCCTTTATGGTAAAGGTTGATAAACGAGGTTTCTCTTTTAAATAAATTTGCAGGTATATTTTATCATCCTCAATTTTTGCAACTGATAATTTAACATCTTCGAATAATTTCTGGCGCCATAAATTGGAGATTGCTTTGGAAATATCTTCAGAAGGAATACGAATCTTTTGCCCTATTGTTAAGCCACTCAAAACTGCTAATACAGCCTTATCGTAATATTCGGTACCAACTATCTCAATACCTCCTAAAATATATTGTTGTGGGCTATTATAATTTAGGTTAAAATAGGCAGGAGGCTTAGTTGCAGCCTCAGTTGTATCTTGCGCTACAACTTTAAAACTACCCAAAAAACAGATGGATAATAGAATAAAATAATATCTTTTGTTCATCCTCAACTGTTTAATTGCTCGCTGGTTTTTCCAAATCTACGTTCGCGATTTTGGTAATCGTAAATTGCATGAAAAAGATCTTCTTTGGTGAAATCTGGCCATAGCTTATCCGTAAAGTATAATTCACTATAAGCGATTTCCCATAGTAAAAAGTTACTAATTCTTTTTTCACCGCTGGTTCTTATCATTAACTCTGGGTGTGGCATCCAGTGAGTGGATAAATAACTATCTATTAAATGATCGTTGATGTCCTCTTGTTTAATTTTGCCACTCAAGGTATCAGCAGCAATTTTTTGTATGGCCTGAACCAAATCCCATTTAGCGCTATAGCTCAGTGCCAGTACCAAATCCATCCTAGTGTTGTTTTTGGTTTCTTCCATGGTTGCCTCCAATTGTTTTTGGCAACTAGTAGGAAGGTCTTTTTTATTCCCAATAAAAGACAAACGAATATTGTTTTTCATGAGGGTAGGCAATTCTTTGCGCATCGTATTTACAAGCAACTCCATTAGTGCCCTAACCTCCAGCGGTGGTCTATTCCAATTTTCTGTGGAGAAAGCATAAAGCGTTAAATATTTCACACCTATTTCTGCTGCAGCCTCTGTAATAGATTTAACAGTAGAAACGCCAGTTTCGTGACCAAATATTCTAAACTTACCTTTACCCTTTGCCCAACGGCCATTGCCATCCATAATGATGGCAATATGCTTGGGCATTTTATTAGGGTCTATGTTTTCCTTCAAACTCATTTTATCAACTATTCTTTACCAATATTGTTTGATTGGCAAATTTAAAAAAATCTAGGACACTTAGACCGAGTATTTAACCTCATGGAAAAACCCATGGTTAAACCCATGTACCAATCTTTGTGACTTGGATCACCTCTTTTGTATCCTTTTTTAAATTGTGGGGTACCATATAATTCAATAGACCTATCTGTTAAAGTTGCAGTAATTAGTCCTCCATCATTAAACCTCGAAGTCACATCAGGGTAAACATTGCTTGCATCATCCAAATAATCGGTATAGGTTTTCCTGAAATTCAATTGGCTCTCAAAAGCAAACTTATTGCTCAGCATCCATTTAATGCCTATTCCAAAAGGAACCGCAACTGACAATTTTTTATAGTCTACTCCTTCAGTTTTATAATCACTTAAATCGTACCATGTGCCATTTAGTTGCGCTTGGGGATTAAATTGAAAAGCACCAACACCCAAAAACAAGTAAGAAGTGAAATTTTCATGAAGCACGTGCGTGCTGTATTTTAAATAATTAAATTCAAAAATAACAGACGCCTCATTGATATCAGATTTATAACTCAAATTTCTAGTTTTATTAAAATCAAAATTTGCATCAGCACCAGAAACTGTTAACCTATTTAATTCAGCTTTAACGGCCCAAGTATGGTTTAAATTTAACCTTGTAAAAAAACCAAAAGTTGGATGGGTTTCCCCAGATACAAAAGAAGGCGACAAATCGCCCCAATAATTACAGGCACCGGCCACTAGACCCAATTCTACACGCTGGGCAAAACCATTAACTGTTAGGCAAAAAGAAACAATTAAGCACCAATTTCTCATGAAAATTTAGAAAGTTGGGCATCCTTGACCCCTAAAACGAATGGTATACGACAAGGTAACGCCAGCCATAAAATAAATGTCGTTTTTATAAGAACTGCGATCGCTTCTTTTATCCCCTTCATTGAAAACAAAAGTCTCTGTAGATAATGGGTTTTCGGTGCTTGGATTTGCATTGGGATTTAGCTCCCATGAACGATCTGCCATTAAAACACCTGTTTTACCAGTTGCACCAAATATAACTGAACCACTGCCATATTTCCCACCCACATCATCCAAATAATTGGTATTGGTAAACCTCAAACCACCTTCAACACCAATAAAAAAATCGTCCCCAATTTTCTGTCTGAACCCCAAACCTATTGGTATACAAATAGCGGTGAGCGAATATTTCGCAATGTCGTTATAGGTTGTAGAACCTTGACCCTCGGTACCAAGTGGCTGCAGTTCAACTGTGGTATTGCCGAAATTTGATTTTGGATTAAAGTTAAAAATACCCAAGCCAATAAAAATATAAGGCAAGAAAGGCCTTGTTTTATAGGTATTTAATTGGTTTGGAAGGAAATTATATTCTGCATGTAATGAAAACTCGTAAATATCTGAATAGAAATTCAAATTGCGGTTTTTATTGAATTCAAAGTTATTCGTCCTAACCCCTTTAAGCAGATAATCGCGCTTTTCACTGATCATATTTTTGTCATCGCCAGATACCCTGCCGTAACCAAAATATCCTTTAACAGCAAATCTGGGCGAAAAGTTATATCGCCCGAATAAAGAACCCGAAAAATGGGTCTCTTTCATCAATAACTTCTCATTGCTCAGGTCGCCCAAATAATTTGAACCACCAAGCATTAATCCTACCTCAACGCGTTGTGCGCTGGCTATCAAACCAATAAGGATGAAAACAACTAAAATAAATTGACTTTTGAATTTGTCCATAATAGCAAAAATACTGAAAAATAGGAAACAGACAACTTTAACGTGTTTGTTTGTGAAAATGGTATAAAAAAAGCAAAAACAATACCTTTTAAAAGTGACTAAGCAAATTAATTCCTGAAATTTCTGTTATCATAGCCCCACATTAATTTTTCGCGAAGTGTTTTGAGGTAATTATCGCCATTTAAACGAACTAAATTTAAACAGAAATCAGCCTTTTTGATGGCCAATTGTGTTTGATTGTTGATACTTTCGGATCTAGAATCTAATGTTGCTAAAAAAGTGCTGCTCCTTCCTTCCACTTCAAATGAAATAACATTTGAATCGGAAATAATCATTGGCCTAACATTTAAATTATGAGGTGCAATAGGCGTAATTACAAAACTTTGTGAGGCAGGGTATAAAATTGGACCACCACAACTTAAATTATAACCTGTGGAGCCGGTTGGTGTTGAAATAATTAATCCATCACTCCAATAAGAATTGAGAAATTCACCATTGATGTATGTATGAATGGTGATCATGCTCGAACTGTCTTTTTTATGTAGCACAAAATCGTTCAAAGCATATTTAACGCCACCAAACATTCGCTTATTCGACGATAATTCTAAAATGGTTCTCTTGTCTAATGAAAAATGCCCTTTTTCAAGTTCATCAATTAAACTCATTCCATCTTTCGCCTGCACACCTGCCAAAAATCCTAATCTACCTGTATTGATTCCTACCACTGGTAAGGGAGCATCTCTAATTAATTCAAGGCTACTTAAAATAGTGCCATCTCCGCCAATGCAAACAAAAAAATCAAAAATCGCAGGGTTAAAATCATTTACATCTTCAAAAGTTTTTAAATCGTGAGGCAAATGCAAACCATATCTAACACAATCATTGTAGTATTTTCTGTATATACTAAATTCAACTTTTTTTGCCAATAGTAGATCAAAGAAAAGTTGAATTTCTGTGTAGCGTTCTTCCTTAAAATACTTTCCAAAAATGGCTAATCTCATGCTTAAGAATTTAAATATTTAATTAACCAATTATACCTATCGTCGAAAGATTGGTTTGGATCAAAAGGTGAATTAGTAAAAATTATTTTATAGCCATACCTCTCCAAACTCGCCATTACAAAATTGAGGTACTCTTTGTTTAATTTTAAAGAAACATGAAGGGTATTGTTTTCATCCTTTAAGGATTCAATCATGAGGTGAATAATTTTGGCATCATTGCTTTCACATATTCTTGAAATTTCAGCCAATGAATAATGTATAGCAGGTACCTCTAAAACCAATATGGAACCCAGTTGAGTTAAAGAAGAATTTTCATAGGTTTTAGCAGAGATATCTTTGGCACAGATAATGCCTAAGAAAACTTTATCTGCAGACATAACAGCTAATGAATTAAGCTGGTATTGTTGCATTCTATTAATAATTTCAAATACATGCATGTGTTCAGAAATACAGTAAATCTCTGCATTGATATCCATGAAAAATTCTACCTTTTTATCCTCTTTATCTAATAACAAACTCTCTCTCACAAAACCCAACACTTTGCCACCTTCAACCACTGGCAACTCATTCACTTTCCAATCATTCATAAAAAGCAACGCCGATTCTGCGCTATCAGATTTCTTAAGCGGAAAAGTTTCGTTGGAAATGAATTGAATGGCAAACATCTTATGCTGGTATGTACTTTTTATAAAATGCATCGGCCAAAAGATTAAATGCTTCGGGCTGTTCCATCATTGGTGCGTGGCCACATTTATCGAGGATATGCATTTCAGAATGAGGAAAAAGTGAATGGAATTCTTCGCAAACTTCGGGAGGTGTAATGGTATCTTGCTTACCCCAAATAAGGCAAACAGGCATTTTAAAATTTGGAATATCTTTTCGCATATTATGACGAATTGCAGATTTAGCCATGGTTAAAATGCGCAGCAACTTACCTTTGTCTTGTATTGTTTCATAAACCTCCTCAACCAATTCATCAGTGGTAGAGGATGGATCGTAAAAAGTGAGGCTAATTCTGTCTCTTAAATATTGTTTATCGCCTTTTCTTGGATAGGAAGCACCAAATGCATTTTCATATAAACCAGAACTACCTGTAAGCAATAAAGTACTTACCTTTTTGGGGTATTTTTTTATATAAACCAAAGCCACATGCCCGCCCAATGAATTGCCAAGAATATGAACCTTGGAATAACCTTCGAGTTCTATAAAATCATGAATATAATTGGCTAAACCCTCAACACTTAATTTTAAAATATTCATTTCAAAAATAGGCATAATAGGAATAACCACTCGATAATTCTTACTAAAATGATCCAAAACATCCTTCCAATTGCTGAGCGCCCCGAACAATCCATGCAGCAAAATGAGCACTTCACCCTCACCCTGATCTACGTAATTAAATTTGCCTTTTTTGTGAATTTGGTAATCCATTCAATATATAATCTAGTCAAATATAAACATTTTTAGATTTGAGCCATTCTTTTTGCCCCATCAATAAAGTTTTTTACCATTATGAGGCCTCCTTCGGTCTGGCAACTCTCTGGATGAAACTGCAATCCATAAACAGGTAAACTCTTGTGTGCAAGTCCCATAATTTCGTTGTTGCACAGGCAAATGGCGTTTAAAACGCTTGGTAAATTTCGTAAAATCAAGGAGTGGTATCTCGTTGCCAGAAAGTTTTCTTTTACACCAAAAAATAAATGATGGCCAAAATGTTGGTGCTGGTCTACTTTACCATGCCTTGGGTTTTGGGCTTGAACCAACTCAGCGCCAAAATGTAAACCAATGGCCTGATGCCCTAAACAAACTCCCAATACTGGAATGGCGGCTAAAAAAGCTGGAATAACCTGCATCAATTGTCCCGCCAATTGAGGTGTTTCTGGTCCGGGAGAAATTACCAATGCCAAAAAACTCTTTGGATCAAGCCCCAGCAATTCATCATCATCATTTCTTAAAATAAAACAATCAACTCCACATTGCTTGATATAATCAGCTAGCATGTATGTAAAGCTATCAAAGTTATCAATTAACAAAACTGGCTTATCCATATAACACCCTTTCAATGCTTTGTTCTACCTCACTTACAGTGATCTCATTGATATTGTAATTTGAACCAAAAGCCATGGCCATTCTTCTACTTGCTTCACTTTGATATTGGTTCAAAAAGGAAGGTGGATACAAAAAAACCAAAGGTCGCAAACCCAAGTTGGGGTAAGGTGTAAACCTACCATAGTGGTTACCATTTGAAATGCAAACGCTTGGGGTATTGAGCGCGGCTGCCAGGTGTAAAGTTCCAGAATCATTACAAATTGCTATGCTGGCTTCACTTAATAATTGGGGCAAATCTTCCAATCCATTTTTGCCACAGTTGTTAGTGATATATGCGCTATTGGTGTGATCCAATATTTTCTCTGCATCCACATAATCATCCTGTGAGCCTGAAACAACAATTTCAAATTTAAACTGCTCATTTAAGTATTTGGCAATTTCTTTATAATTTTCAATTGGCCATTTTCTACTGGCATCTTGGGCACCAGGAAAAAGATAAGCAATGGGTTTTCTATTTGGCACAATTTCAATTAGCGGAGAAATTAACAGCAACCTCCGTTTTAAAATGTTTTCAAAAAAAAGTTTGTTGCGGTTAAATTCAAGATGCTCATTTGGGGCATTTTGAATAAGGTTGGTATAAATTCCGTGTGTAAAAAAATATATAGTAGGTATTTCACTAGCGCTATCGCCCTCCATGCCAATTTTCTCTTTTGCCGTTACCTTTTTAATGATAGAATCCCCTAATAAAAATTCTCTAGAAAATGTTGCGTTAATAGCCACATCGTATGTTTTGCTTGATATCTCTTTTAATTTGTGTGCTCTATAAGTGGCATCGTCTTGAAATTTTTTACGGTTTAAAAAAATGCCTTCATTGTAAAAAGAAGCATCTAATTTTTGAGATAATGTTTGCCATATTTCATTACCTACCAGAGTAATTTGGTAATGCTTATAGCTGTCACTGTTTCTGATATATTGTAAAAAATTTCTAAAAAGGATATAATCTCCAATGGCTTCTGTTTTAATAATTAACAGGCGTTTAGTTTCATCTGATTTGGGCTTGGCCGATTTCACTAAAGTATCCAACACAGCAAATCGAAGACAATTTACCCATCTTTTTAACCTAAAATACCTTTTCCACTTGATGCCCATTACTTGCTAAAAAAATAATGGCATAGTTAATTCAAGTTGGTGGAAATGGCAAATATTTTATTTTAAGAACAATGAAAATGCTTGTTTAAAACAATAATTTCTATTCGCAATTTTCTATTTTCTCGCCTGTATTGGCAATTTTAGGGCTTATGTAAGGTATCCCTAAATTTAGTCCACGTAGGATGAAGATAGCGGCAATTAGTGTGGCAAAAACAGGACTTAATTTACTGAGTTTGGTTCGAACCGAAGAAGACAAAAATTGCCCAACAACAGATACCCCAAACATCATTGGCAGGGTTCCTAAACCAAAGCACACCATAAAGATAGCGCCACTTGCAGCATTTTGAGTAACACTCGCTCCCATAATGGCCATGTAAACAAATCCACATGGCAGTAAACCATTTAAAATCCCAATAACAATTAGGGCCCAATAACTTTTTGAACCAAACAATTTTTTAATGTATTTACCAGAAATCCAATTAAAAGGATTGATACCCGCACCTTTGCGAAAGAACCGTTGGTATATTAAAATGAATAGGATCAAAACGCCAACTCCTATGCTAATACCTTGTTGCAAACCGGCTAGGTATAAGCCAAAACCAAAAGCACCAGAAACCATTCCTAGGAATGCATAGGTTAAAATTCTACCAAAATTGTAAAAAAACCTACCAATAAAAAACGCAAAACCATCGTTTCTATTCCCGGGCAAAGCAAAGGCAATAGGGCCGCACATGCCTGCGCAATGGAAGCTACCAAATAATCCTGTAAGAAATGCAGTAAGAAATAACATTATCTCTCAAATTCCTTTTCAATTGTATATTCTTTCTCGCCTTCATACCAAGTTAAAACTACTTTCCAAATGCCAGGTGCTAAACTTTGTAACGAATGTTTCATGCGTTTTTTACCTAAAATTTGGGTTTTAAATTGTTGATCTAACCTGGGATTAGATGGCCTATAATATTGAATGTTTGCATCATAAATATCGCCAGCAGAACTCTTTAAAATAAATAGTGCCTTTTCAGGTCTTTGATTTCCTGTTTGAACCAAGGCAATTTCAATAGCAATGGAGCTATCTATGGAAGCGCTATTGTCTATTTCCTTTTGGTAATTTAAACCCTTTTCATAATAGTTATCATCTACCAAAGCCACATCTTGTCTGGAAATAACAAAGACCATACTTACAACAAAGATCATAAAGAGCAATGCAAAAAATACCAATTTAGTTCCCCAATTAATTTTCATGTTTACCTCCTTTCATTCTTTCATGTTCATGTTCATCATCACCTTTATGTTCATCTTTTTCTTTTTTATGAACAGGTGCGTTAAATTTAGATTTCATTTCTTCAATGAGCTTCCCATTGCTCCATACTTCAATTTCAACCTCACTTGAATTCCTTTTAATGCTACTTTCTTCTAGAACTAAGAAAAAAGAACTTTTGCCAACACTTTCTTTATGCACCATGATTTGTTGGCCATCCACAAAGCGAATTTCACCATTAGCTGGCTTAATTAATTTAAGCTCAATTGGTAATTCATCAAAAGTTTTATTCACAAATTCAATGTTATACAAATTACTAATTTTACCTTCTTCTTGCGTTTGAAACATCATTCCAGGCGTGCGCAACAAAGTTGTTTCAACCAACTTACGCGTAACGAGTAAATACAAGAAAACACCAAATAAGGCCACTAAAACAACACCATAGGCGCCTGTTCTGAGGTTCCAACTAAATTTAGTTCCTAAGTTAATATTATTGATAGAAGCAATTCGAATTAAACCTTCTGGCCTATCCACTTTTACCATTACTTCGTTACAAGCATCAATACAAGCTGTGCAATTGATACACTCTAATTGGGTGCCATTTCTAATGTCAATGCCGGTAGGACAAACATTCACACAAAGTTTACAATCTATGCAATCGCCTTTTGGTTTTTCTTCTTCTAGCTTTTTTAATTTACCTCTGGGTTCGCCTCTAACAAAATCATAAGCCACAACCATGGAGTTTTTGTCGAGCATTAACCCTTGTAAACGACCATATGGACAAATGAAGATGCAAACCAATTCTCTCATTTTGGCAAACACAAAATAGAATACAGTGGTAAAAATAATTAAGGCTGCAAACTTACCAAGGTGCTGCATTGGTCCATCAATCACTAATAATTTTAATTCATCAATTCCAATAATATAGCCCAAAAATGTATTTGCAATTAAGAAAGATAAGAGCCAAAAAATAGTATGTTTAAGAACCCTTTTGGCTATTTTTTCAGTATTCCATTCTTGCGCTACTAATCTCTTCTGTTGTTGCGCATCGCCATCAATTAGGTATTCTACTTTTCTAAATAACATTTCAAGAAAAATAGTTTGAGGGCATGCCCAGCCGCACCACACTCTGCCAAATAACACCGTGAATAGCACAATAAATAAAACAAAAGAGAGCATTAACAAGGCAAAAAGGTTTAAATCTTGGGGCCAAAAAACCATACCAACGATAATAAATTTGCGCTCTAAAACATTTAAAAGCAATAAAGGCCGATTTTGAAATTTTAAAAATGGCCCAGCAAACATCATGGCCATGAAGAACCAGCTTAACCAGGTT
>CAMCJW010000042.1 GCA_945875195.1 Chitinophaga pinensis
CATTTTGAAAAAATCATTGATGTTGAGCAAAAATACAGTAGTAGATTCAACTAAAACTGATACTACTGCTGCAGCTGCCTCTAGCTCATTGGCTGGATTGGCTTCTGCTACTGCAAAACCAGATTCAACCAAAAAAGATACTGCTAAAACTGCAGAAAAATCTTTCGAAGATTTTGCCAAAGAAAATCCATTGTTTGCTTACCTACGCCCTTATGCAGATGACAAAGGAATGTTAGTTGCAAAAGGTTCATCTTGCGGAACTGCTATGGTTAAAGATACTGCTAAAATCAATGCCTTGTTAAATCGCCCTGAAGTTAAATTAGCATTACCCGGTAATATTAGATTTGCCTGGGAATACAAAGGAATTGGTGAAAACCAAGAAGGTGTTATTTTACATGCTTTAAAAGCATCTAGAGATGGTTCTGCAGCTTTAACGGGTGATAAAGTTACAGATGCAAAAAGAGATATTTCTCAAACAGGAGAAGTTGAAGTATCTATGACCATGAATGGCGAAGGTGCTAAAATTTGGAAGAACTTAACCCGTAACAATATTGGTCACAGTGTTGCTATTGTATTGGATGATGTAGTTTATTCTGCCCCAAATGTACAAAGCGAAATTCCTAATGGCCGTTCCAATATTACTGGTAGCTTTAGCAATGAAGAAGCTGGTGACTTAGCAAACATTTTAAAGAGCGGTAAATTACCTGCTCCAACTCGTATTGTAGAAGAAGCAGTAGTAGGACCAACTTTGGGAGCAGAGGCCATCCAAAGTGGCTTATTAAGTATGATCATTGCTACAGTTGTTATCTTAATTTTCATGGTTGTTTATTATAACAACTCTGGGTATGTAGCAGATTTCGCAGTATTGATCAATGTATTCTTTATCATAGGTGTATTGGCCAGTTTAGGAGCAGCACTAACCCTGCCTGGTATTGCAGGTATTGTTTTAACCATTGGTATGGCGGTAGATGCCAACGTGCTAATCAACGAGCGAATAAAAGATGAATTGGCAGGTGCTAGAAGTCTTAAAAATGCTGTAACAGATGGTTACCAACATGCGGCTTCTTCTATTATAGATTCAAACTTAACAACCTTATTAGCTGGTTTTGTATTGTACACATTTGGTACTGGTCCAGTTCAAGGTTTTGCTATTACCTTAATCATTGGTATTATCTCTTCTATGTTTACTGCAGTATTACTTACTCGTGTAATTACAGAATGGCAATTAGATAAAGGAACTGTAGTTAAATATTCACGTGCATTCTCAGAAAAAGCGTTCCAAAACTTAAATTTCGATTTTGTAAAGAACAGATTTAAATTCTATGCTTTCTCTGGAATTATCATCGGTTTTGGTATAGTATCTATGTTCACCAAAGGATTTACTTTAGGTGTTGATTTTAAAGGTGGTTGGACATACACCGTTCAAGTTCAAAAAGACCAAAAATTAAACAATGATCAAGTACGTGAAGGTTTAAGCAAAGCATTTGGAACCGCACCAGAAGTAAAAACCGTTGGTACCGACAATAAATTTAAAGTTACCACTACTTATTTAATTGAAGACCAATCATCTGATGCTTCAGAAAAAGTTGAAGCAAAATTAAAAGAAGGTTTTGCTGGTATGAACCTAACTTATGAAGTGTTAAGTTCTAATAAAGTTGGACCAACCATTGCAAATGACATCAAGGTTTCTTCTATCTGGGCAACTATCATTGCATTATTGGGTATTGGTTTATACGTTTTGATCCGATTCAAAAAATGGCAATATGCCTTGGGGGCAACATTGGCATTGGCCCACGACGTATTAATGATGATGGGCTTCTATTCTATATTTGATGGCATCTTGCCGTTCTCTATGGAAGTTGACCAAAACTTTATTGCGGCAGTGTTAACCATTATCGGTTTCTCAATCAATGACACGGTGGTTGTATTCGACCGTATTCGTGAGTTCTTAGGAACCCACCACCACGAAACTAACAAACCTAAAATTATCAACGACGCGTTAAATAACACCTTAAATAGAACCATCATTACCTCATTAACCGTATTTATGGTTGCATTGGTATTGTTTATTTTTGGCGGCGATGTAATCAAAGGATTTACATTTGCCTTATTGGTAGGTATTTTCTTTGGTACCTATTCATCAATCGCAATTGCAACGCCAATTGTAATCGATTTCGACAAAAAGACTAAAGAGACCAAATAAGGTTTTCCTACTATAAAAAGGCGTTATCTCAAAAGAGGTAGCGCCTTTTTTTGTGCGAAATTTTGAACAAAGCAATTTGGGGTGAGAATAACTACTGGTTTCAAAAATTGGTGATAAGCCAATTGCATTGCAACTTCGTGGAAATTCTGAATACATGAAATTTAAACTATTGATCATAGCCTTGTTTGCAACAGTATACTTGCAAGCACAAGACCTTGAACCTAAGGGAAAGATTAAAACTCCTAAAACATTTGGAGAGAAAATGCACAATGCTTTATTGTCAAAGCGAATGAAAGAGGCAACTTACCAAAGGGATTCGATACACCAATTAAACATCGCATTCAATAAAGATACCACCGAAAGAGGTATTCGTTATAGGGAGCTAGATTCTAGCTACAGAGCCTTGAACCAAAAGTACAATGATTTGGTAGAAAAGCACCGTGACTTGCAAAATAACTACAATGAAATGAACGATAAGTACACAGAACTTATTCGTTCTAGCTTAAACCGCACCGAGCAACTTAATTTGGCTCTTAAAGAAAAAGGAGAGCAATTGTTAGCTCGCGAAAAAAGATTAGCTGAATTGGAGGTTTTAATTCGCCGTCAAGATTCAATTACCAATGCATTGAACAATATCATCAAAAAAGCATTATTGAGCTTTAACAGTGATGAGATTACCGTAGAAATGAAAAACGGTAAGGTTTATGTTTCTATGACCGATAAATTATTGTTCCGCAGTGGCAGCGCAGATGTTGAAGACAAAGGAAAAGATGCCATCAAGAAATTAGCAGAGGTATTGAACAAAAATACCGATGTGAGTATTATGATTGAAGGGCATACCGATAATATTCCAATTAAAACTGCACAATTTCAAGATAATTGGGATTTAAGCGTTGGAAGAGCAATTAATATTGTTCGCTTATTAGATGAAACTTACAAGGTAGATGCCAAACGCCTTACTGCTGCTGGTAGAGGAGAATACATGCCAAAAGCCAGTAATGAAACTCCTGAAGGCAGGGCTAAAAATCGCAGAACAGAGATTATCCTTTCTCCTAAATTGGATGAGTTATATAAATTGATTGAAAAGCGCTAATTCCTATTTAATCGCTAATTCCCGGGTAATAAGCTGATGTGCGGACAAGTCGCGACTTGTCCTTTCGGATAATCTTTTAAGGAAAAATTTGCGGGATTTCTATTTCATAGATAATTAGCGGTATATTTTTTCCCGGAGATTTTGCGGGGGTTGGAGGACAAGTCGCGACTTGTACGTACGGATTTCCTTTTCCCAAGTGGTTAGCGGATATTCTTTACCCGGAGATTTTAGTTTGGGGTTTACAATTACAATTACTCCCTTCGCAGGAATTGCCTTTGGCACTCTTGCGAAGGGATTTGTTTATAAAATAGATGGCTGCTATAAAAATTAATCCTACTGCTATATACTGCCAATCCATTTCCATAATTTTATGCTTGTACTTTCTTTCTATTCTGAACAAATAACATTCCAAGAATCAAAACCAAGCCACCATATAAAGCAATTGAAGAAGCATAAGCAATGCTTTCACCTTTTGCAATTACACTTGGTTCAAACCTAAACTCAACCTCATGCTTACCTGCAGGTAATTTGAGTGCACGCAAAACATAATCTACACGGTAATGAGGAACCAGTGCGCCATCTATATAGGCGTTCCAACCCATTTCATAATGTATTTCTGAGAACACTGCCAATTGGTCGGATTGCGCGTTGGCAGTATATACCAATTTGTTGGGCTGGTATTTGGTTAAAGTAATGCTAGCAGATGAATCAAAATTTGGCGTAAATCCTTTTAGGTCGGCCTCATAACGTTTGTCTATAATGGCTGTTTCTTTGGATTTAAATCCAGTTAAAGCAACAATCTCCTCATCGGCATTTGCTACCCACTTAATCTCTTTAACAACCCAAGCATTGCCATTGTTAAATGGGTTGCGCTGAACAAATTTGTTTCCTGTAGAATCTTGAACGATAAAATATTTGGCGTTTAACATGTTGTAACATTCCATGTTTTGCTTGCCCAATTGCCATTCTATTAATTCTTGGTACCTGCGCATTTTAGCACCATGGTAACCACCCAAACTCTTGTGGTAGTAAGCAGTAATGGCATCTTTGTCAAAATCTGTGGTATTGTTATAAACGCGGTAATGCAAATCTTTATCTGCCAATATTTGGGCATCAACAGGTGTTTGTTCAACAGCTACCTCTCCCTTTTTCTTTTCAAAGTCTTTTTCGTTTAAGTAACGCTTGTCAACTCCCCATAAATCTGTTAGGATCAAAACGCCAAGGATGGCAACAAGGAATTCAGATTTAAGTTTACCCAATTGGTAATACCAAATAGCTGCTGCTGCTGCTAAAATAAAAACCAATGAACGCAATGCATCCATGCGTAAAAGGCTTTCTCTATCCGCCATTAAAGAATCTTTCAACCAATCTGGGAAATTCATGCGTCCGTCTGATTCACTGGTAAAATCAAAAAACATACCTGGTAATAAGGCAAAAATCAAACACAAACCGCCCACAATACCTAAACTATATTTCATGGCTTTTATAAAATCTGCTTTGCTAATTTTCTTTTCTAAAATTTCCTTCAAGGCTAAAATACCTAGGAAAGGGAACATAGTTTGGGCAATACAAAGGATAAAGGTAACCGATCTAAACTTATTATAAAGAGGGAAATAGTTGAAGAAAATATCGGTTAAGAACATAAAATTTTTACCCATTGATAAAAATATTGCCAGCATAGCAGCAGAAAAAATCCACCATTTCTCATTCCCCTTGATGACAAACATGCCCAGTACAAACAAGAAAATAATGATGGCACCATAATAGATTGGGCCTGCTGTAAAAGGTTGATCACCCCAATAAATTGGCATTTGCTTTACCACATCTTTGGCATTGGGATAGCCTTGTTTTTGAAGCGCAGCATAGGTATCGCTACTTGTACCCAAATCGCCACTGCTACCGCCGCCATAAAAGTTGGGAATTAAAAGAGTGAATGGTTCGGCTACACCATTGCTCCATGATAAAGCATAATCCTTATCTAATCCCGAGGAAGTATTGGCAAAATTACTCTGTCCATCAGGCGTTTTGGTAAGTTCAGATTTTCCACGAATACTATATTTGCCATACTCTTCGGTGGCCAATAATCCTGTTATATTTGTACCAATACCCATTATGGCAGCCAAAGCCATGAAAACACCAGCAGTAATGAATTTGGGCAATGTTTTGTTTTTGATGGCCGAAACCAATTCTACAATCATCCAAGCCAAAATAATAAAGATGAGGTAATAGGTTATTTGAACGTGGCCCGCAGCCAATTCCATAGAAACGGCAATGCCTGTAAGAATGGCACCCAACCATTTATTTTTATGTAAAGTAATTTGCATCCCCGCTAAAACAAGTGGGATAAAGGCTATGGCATTTCCTTTGGTAACATGCCCTGCATCAATATTGATGAAGTTGAAGGAGGAGAAGGCAAAGGCCAATGAACCAATTATGGCGAGCCAAGGTGAGACTTCAAAGGCCAATAACAAAATATAAAAACAGGCAAATAAAAGAAAAATAGTATCAGCAGGGTGCTTAAACAAAATAGAAAAATAGTACAATAAATTACTGCTGATATTACCTTGATAAGAGGCTCCAATTAAATAACTTGGCATACCACCAAAGATGCTGTTGGTCCAAAAGGTGCGCTCACCAGAGGCTTTTTCGAACTGTGCAATTTCTTGGTAGGTAGATTTCCATTGCAATACATCGTATTGTTTGAGCACTTTACCATTGAATAAAGGTGTAAAGTAGGCAAACATAACAATCATAATTACAGCAAAGGCAATTAAATGTGGCAGTGCTTTTTTGAAAAAGGATTGGTTCATACAGTGAATTTTAAGGGCACAATATACTATAAAAAAAAAGCCCCCACCAAATGGCAGGGGCTATATAAATAAGATTTTTGTTAATTTTTGGTAAATGTGAATGAGGTAGTGTAAATAAGATCAGAAACAGGATCTGATTCGGCGGTATAACCTCTCATGGTATTTGCAGATAACTCTTGAACATTGATAATTGTGGTATCACCATTAATTAAACGTAATTGTGCATCGTTGTTTAACAAAGCCCAGGTTCCACCATTTTGTGAATCTGGTTCAGCTGGATCACATTTGGTTGCACCAGCTTTATCAATTAAAGATCCATTTGCTAAGTATTCAATTAAATCATCTTTGTCACAAGCATCCATTTGTGCATAAAGATCTGTAGCTGGCTGACCTGGTACGGATATAGTTAATCCAATTAATCTCCAATCTTTACCTACAATAATAGAGCTGCCTGAAGGTTTAGCATCAGTTTTGGCTTCATCTTTTTTACAGGCACTAAACATCAATGATGATGCAGCTATTCCAATAGCTATAATTTTTATTGTTTTCATAATTTTAATTTTTGTGAAACAAATTTAAGGGAAAATATTAATAAAAAAGCAAATAATACTGAAATTATAGCTTGGCTTTTACCTTGTTTTGTTCCACTTTTTTGGCCACCAAAATGCTAATTTCATATAATCCATAAAGAGGCAATGCCATCATTATTTGGCTAGCCATATCCGGGGACGGAGTTAAAATACCGGCCAAAATTAAAATGACAATCAACGCATAACGCCTGTATTTACTCATAAGGGCACTACCCAATATACCTATTTTGGCTAAAAAATAAACCAACATAGGCATTTCAAATATGAGTCCGCAAGCAAAAGTTAAAGTGGTTAAGAAAGAAATATACGACTCTAAATTAATTTCATTACTGACCAATTCACTTACTTTATAGGAACCTAAAAAGTTAATAGAAAGCGGTGCTAGCAGGAAATAACCGAATAATATTCCAATAAAAAACAACGTAGAACTAAAAAACACAAAACCTCTAGCATAAGCTATTTCCATGCCACTTAGAGCAGGTTTAATAAATGCCCAAAACTGCCACAATACAAAAGGAAATGAGATTACGAAGCCCGCAACAAATGAAATAAACAAGTGCTGAGTAAATTGGCCAGTCATATCGATATTAGAGAGTACAAAGCCCATTGCTTTTACGCAATATTCATCGGTACCAGTAAGGTAATACGACAAATCGCACATTTGGCGGTAGGTCCAAAAATCAGTGTGCATGGGACCAAAAAGGATGGTATCGAACAACAAACTTTTATTAAAAAAAACCACCACAGCACAAACAAGAATAGCCACTACAGAGCGTATAATGTGCTTCCTCAACTCATCAATGTGATCGAAAAAGCCCATTTCCTTGCCCCCTACGAGGGTATCCTCTATTTGATCTAATGCCATTATTTATTTTAACCTTTATCTTAACTTAATTTTTCTTCAAGTGAATTCTCAAAAATATTTTTATACGAATCGAGGCTACCAAAAGAATGCTGATTTACCAGAATATCTCCTTTGGTTACTTTTCCTAATTTTTCGAAAGGTATGGTTTGAACCAATGCTTCAAATGCTGCCTCATTTTGTGGTGCAACACTCACCACAATTCTGCCCTGAGCTTCACCGAACAGGAAGGCATCAGTTCTCAAAGATTGTGCATTGATAGAGTCAACAACAAAAGCAAAGTTATTAGGCATGGCGCTCTCTAATAAACAAGTCAGCAAGCCACCTTCACTCACATCATGGGCGCTTTGGATTAAACCGGAATTGATTGCTTTTAATACCGTTTTGTGCAATTGGTGCTCTTCCTCTAAATTGAAATAAGGAGCAGGTGATTGCGCCACTTTTTTAAAATGCGACAAGTAATGTGAGCAACCTAAATCGTTTTTGCTATCTCCTAAAAGATAGATTGTATCTCCATCTTGCTTAAAATCCATGGTCATGTGTTTTTTACCATTGGTAATTAAACCAACCATGCCAATTGTTGGCGTAGGAAACACCGCATTGTCGTCGCTGCTCTGGTTGTAAAAGCTCACATTCCCACCAGTTACAGGCGTATCAAACTTTTTACAAGCTTCGCCTAAACCTTTAATGGCATGTACAAATTGATAGTACACTTCGGGGTTGTATGGGTTACCAAAATTGAGGCAATTGGTTATTGCAGCAGGCTCAGCACCTGAGCAAACTAGGTTTCTTGCAGCTTCTGAAACCGCAATCATGCCACCAACAAACGGGTTGGCATAAACATACCTGCTATTGCAATCAACGGTCATGGCAATTGATTTATCTGTACCTTTAACTTTTACAACCGCTGCATCACTTGGTGCATTGGTAGTTTGGTTAATGGTTCCAACCATGCTATCGTATTGGTTATACACCCAACGTTTGCTGGCAATATTTGGGTGACCCAATAAATATTTTGCCACAGCAGGAGCTTCATCAACAGTAATATCTGGCACTAGGTTCAAATCGAATTTAGCTATCTCTTGGAAATATTTTGGTTCAGTATATTCTCTGTGATACACTGGAGCACCACCGCCTAATACCAAACTCTCACCAGGAATATCGGCCCTAAGCTCTCCATTCATGTAGTATTGAACGCGCTCTGTATCTGTAACCTCACCAATAATGGCATAAGTTAAATCCCATTTTTTAAATATGCGCTCAACCTCTGCTTCTTTTCCTTTGTGCACAATAACGAGCATGCGTTCTTGGCTTTCCGACAATAAGATTTCCCAATCTTTCATGCCTGCTTGGCGCATAGGAACTTTATCTAGCCAAACCTTCATGCCTGTTTTACTTTTGGCGCTCATTTCACTGGTAGAGCAAGTAATACCTGCAGCACCCATGTCTTGCATACCCACTACTGCATCTGTTTGCTCAAGCAATTCCATGCTCGCTTCCAAGATTAATTTCTCCCAGAAAGGATCGCCCACTTGCACTGATGGTAAGTCTTTGGCTGAATCTTCGGTAATATCTTTTGAAGCAAAGGCCGCACCATGTATGCCATCTTTTCCAGTGGCTGAACCAAAAATATATACTGGATTTCCTAAGCCCTCAGAAATGGCAGAAACTGTTTTCCCTACTTTAGCAATACCCACGCTCATGGCATTTACCAGAGGGTTTATTTGGTAACAATCATCAAAGTATACCTCTCCACCTACGGTTGGAATTCCAAATGCATTGCCATAGTTTCCAATTCCTTTTACCACACCACGCACCAACCATTTGGTGCGTTCGTTTTCTATGTTTCCAAAACGAAGGGAGTTCAATTGGGCAATTGGCCTAGCACCCATCGAAAAAATATCGCGGTTAATGCCGCCTACACCAGTTGCAGCGCCTTGGTAGGGCTCAATGGCACTTGGGTGGTTATGAGATTCTATTTTAAAGCAGCAAGCCAATCCATCGCCAATATCTATTAAACCTGCGTTTTCTTCGCCAGCTTTGGCCAACATTTTTTCTCCCTCTTTGGGCAATGTTTTTAACCAAACAATGGAGTTTTTGTAAGAGCAATGCTCGCTCCACATTACGCTATAAATGCTTAATTCAGTAAAGTTTGGGGTACGACCCAAAATCTCCTTTATTTTTTCAAACTCTTCCTCGCGTAGTCCTAATTGTTTTGCTTGCTCTAAAGTGGCTAATGTGCCTATAGGTTGTGTATCACTCATGGTAATTTAACGAAAGCGCAAATTTGCGCAATTGTTGGGGGAAAGCCAAAATTTGGGGAGAAATAAATGGCTTAAAATGTTTGAATCAGATGGTGAGCTACAATTTCCTACTTAAACAAGTGCCAGTAAACCTTTAAACCCAGCAATTTTAAATGTGCATTGGCTTCTTGATTGTCCTTTTGTTGATAAGCCTCACCAATTTTAGCTACCACCGCTGGTTTCAGCTTTTCAAAAACACCAATAGCATCTAAGGTCACAAGCAATCGGTTCAAAAAGGAATTTTTAGCTACTTTGCTTTGCGTAATCTTTTGATATTTTTTGGTAGCGGCAATGAGTGCTAAATTTCTATTTCCATTGAAATTCTTGGCCACGTGCGCACTAATTTTATCAGAGATAGTAAGCAAGGAATAATAGGTGACTCCGTTAGTTGCCGGTGCCCAATAAATTTCAGCATCGGCTAATTTTACCAATATTTTTGCTGGCGAGCGATAGCCTTTTTCGGAAGACATTCTCAGCATTTCAGATTTTGCTAAATCTGCTAAATCTTGCTGCATGGGTCTAAAGCCAAGTTTATAGTAAAACCAAAATGCGCCAGATTGAATGCCATCCGAATTGCCCTTACCAATTTGATAAGGATCAACTGTAAACTGTTGCACCCCAAAACGGAAATGGTACAAACGCAATAATTGTGCTACCACATTGCTAGATTCTCCTCCCCTGTATGGTGGCAAAACATTTACACCAAAAGCAGCTTGTTGGGCAAACAACCAGCAACCACCGTAAGCCATGGGCAAACCATTTTTGTACAACAAATAACCTATGTATGATTGCAAGGCAAATTTTTGTTCAGGAATCATAAAATACAAGCCAATACATATGCCATTGCCCATATCATGCAATTCGGTTTCATGTTCTTGTGCATAGGAGAAAGTATCGGTTTCGCGCAACAAAGATGCCATAGAACCTCGGGCCAAACGCACCAAATGGGCTTGTTGATTTGCCTGCAATTTTATTTGTTTAGGCTTAACTTGCATAAACACTTCTTCAATAGTGCATTTCTTTTGAATACCATTGCTATGAATGTGGTTTGAACCAATACCTAAACGACCATTACTCAAACCCAATAATTTAGAATCTAAACTGAACTCCGTAAACAATTGAAAGCTTGAAAAAATATTTTCTTTATAGGAAATGGAACCTTGCATTTGCATACAAGCATGGATATAATAATCCAATAAATTTTTGCTGTTTTTAATGCCTGGTAAATAGCGCTTTTGCCATTTATTAAAATAGCCTGCATCATCAGGCATTAGTTCTTGTTCAACAGCATCTAAAGTAAAAGTTAGCTTACTCACCAATTCAGAATTTTGCCCGTCTACACCAGATAATTCAAGTATTTGCAGCTTTTCTTGTAATAAATATTGGTTCAGCAATAGGCCAAATTGCGCGCAAACCAAAGAGCCTGTTATGCCAGAATTGTAATAGGCACTTCTATTTTTGCCAACTGTTTTAGTTACGGTTTGAACCAATAAAGCCATCAAGGAATTGCATTGTTGTAAAATGGTGGCCGAACCCGGGTAAGCAATTGAAAAAAGCAAGGCTTCATGAAGTTCAATTACACTGGCTTCGCTTGAAGGAAAATCTGTATGTAAACGCTGTAATGCCTCACTTGTTCTCTGAAGTGATGCTGCATCAAAATTCCGTTGATTTTCTTGCAATATATTTAGCGCATTAACATTGCCAACTGTATTCATCTTTTTCATGGTGGTTCCATTAAGTGAGTCAGCAGCAAGTTATATAATTCTTAATTAATCAATATAAGTTTCTTTGAGAATTTGTTTTACCTGAATAATTTCATTGGCAGAAAGTGTACCCTGATGTTTAATAATTCTTTGCCTATCTATGGTTCTTATTTGATCCAATACCGCCCAACATGCCTTTTTGCGATGCACCAATGGCACTCTGGTTGGGTACTCTTTTGAAGAACTTGTCATAGGAGCAATCACAATGGTTTGAAGATACCTATTCATTTCGTTAGGAGATATTACCACACATGGTCTTGTTTTTTTTATTTCACTACCAACAGTAGGATCAAGGTTAACCAAAACAATTTGATATTGCTTTACTTCCATTCCTCAAAATCCTCTTCAATAAAAACATCATTGATCAAAAGTTGATCTTCTTCATTTTGATGCATGGTTTTAAATGCCAAATCCCAGCCTTTACGAGGTTCCTTAATTGGCCTTAATACAATACAATCTTTCTCCATCACTAAGTTGATGGTATCATTGATCTCATATTTTTCCAAAACTGTCTTTGGCAACCTAATGCCTTTCGAATTGCCAATTTTTATGATTGAAACTTCCATTCTATTGCAAATTTGTAATTACAAAGTAAGCACATTTGTATTAAATAAACAACATCATTTTGCTATCCTCAAAAAAATAGTTTAAGTTTGATTTACAATAAATTACAGCATGAAAATAATTGTAAGAATTATCTTTCTTAGTTTGTTTGCATTGCCAGCAATAGCCCAAAAACCAATGCATCAAATTGGCATGAGCGCAAGCCTGCTAACACCCTATTTCTCCTACAATACAGCTAATGGCTATATCACCAATATGCCAAAGAACCTGCTAGGCCGAATGCAATACAAGCTTCAAATAAATACACTTCAATTACGCAGTTCTTTTGGGTACGGAAAACAAAAAATCAACAACACTATTGGGGAAGAAGGCAGCACTTATCAAAGTTCACAGTATGGCTATATCAATTCCTTTGAAGGCACTTTGGGTATTGAAAAAAAATTCGGTTCAAAAAAACTAAAACCATATATAGCTGGTGATATTTTTTTCCTACAAAATAAAGGCCTGGTAGATTACTACTTCAATGGTTGTTTTGGTATGGAGGATGGAGAGTGGAAAATTAACACTAAAACCTATGGAATTAGGGCTATAGGCGGACTATCATACCAATTAAACTCAATGTTATCTTGTCACATAGAAGTGTCGATTAGCTACGCACAAAACCGCGCAGGGCAAAGCAACTTTTATAACTATACATCAAACAAATTTGGCATAAACCCTGTTCAAAACTTGGGTATAATGTATACGTTTAGATAGCTTTTATTCAATTATTGACAACCCATCTATTCGTTCAAAATGATTAATATTCAGTGTAACAATTGGCAATTCATTTGTAATGGCAGTTGCGGCTATAAACAAATCCGCAATGTCAATTTGTTTACGCTTTCGTCTTAAATTAGCATTAATTTCAACCGATGTTTTTACAACTGTTTGATCAAAAGGCAGAACTTGGATTTTTTCCAATAAATTATTCCAAAAATTTATTTGCCCTGGAGTTGAACCTGAATAAATTTCATATTCAGTAATCGCCGAAATATAAAATGTATAATCTTGCCTAACCAAGGAAATTAATTTTGAATTTTCCTTATTCGTTTTTCGAAAAAAATCAATAAGAATAGAGGTATCAACTAAAACTATTTTGTTCGCCATTGATTAATAGCTTTCCTTGTTTTGGTAATTTTCTCAATTTGTGATTTTCCAAATATTGGTGCAGAAAGTAGAAATGTTTCCATATCAAAATCATCCTTAGACTTTGTGTTTTTATTTTCAACTTCTTGCTTAAGTTTTCTCCATTGTTTTGTTGGAAGTTTTTTAGCAATACTTACCAACTGTTCAAATCCTATTTCTACTTGTACTTGCATATAACAAAGATAAAAAAATATCTGACAACAAATAGTCTTGACTTCACAAGTAAAATTTTAAAAAATCAATGGGTTTCTTTACTAAAACCTCTTAACTATTCAACAACTCCCTCAATTTAGCAACAACCTTATCGGTATTAGGCAAAATTTCTGCTTCCAAGCCTATATTCATTGGCACTGCGGGCACATTTTTTGAACCTAAAGTTGCTACTGGTGCATCTAAACTGGTGAAACATTGTTGCATGATTCTTGCTGCAAGCGATTCTGCAAATGAGTTGTTCAATGCCTCTTCTGTTAATACCACACATTTGCCATGCTTGCGCACTGCTGCCATAATAGCTTCCTCATCTAATGGCAATAAACTTCTTAAGTCTAAAACCTCCACTTGCCCTGGGAATTCTTTTGCGGCTCCCAATGCCCAATAAACGCCCATACCATAAGTTACAACTACGCAAGATTCGCCATTATCTATGGCATCATCGGTTGCGGCTAATACTGTATTTGCTTTACCAAACGGCAATACATAATCTTCATCTGGCTCCACGCAACGTGCCAATTCTGTTCCTGGATTCTTGCTCCAATACAAGCCTTTGTGCTCCAACATGATGCAAGGATTGCCATCATAATAAGCGGCTTTCATCAAGCCTTTCATATCAGCGGCATTGCTTGGATAGGCAATCTTTATTCCTTTTAAAGTTAATAAAGTAGATTCTATACTTCCACTATGGTAAGGTCCACCTCCACCGTAAGCACCAATAGGAATGCGTATTACAGCACTCACCGGATATTTACCCATGGTAAGGTAACATGATTTGGTAATTTCACAAACCAATTGGTTCATGCCTGACCACACATAATCTGCAAACTGAATTTCAACAATAGGCTTCACTCCCACTGCACTCATGCCAGCGGTTGAACCAACTATATATGCTTCTTGAATGGGTGTATTAAAAACCCTATCTTCACCATATTTTACAGCCAATGTAGCGGCTTCTCTAAATACGCCACCTAATCTTGCGCCTACATCCTGCCCATAAAACATGCACTCAGGATGCTTTGCCAATAATTCATCTACTGCATGTAATGCAGCATCAACCATTACTACTGGC
>CAMCJW010000043.1 GCA_945875195.1 Chitinophaga pinensis
CCTGTATAAACGATGATGTGAACGATTGCCAAAAATTGTGCATTTAACATAACATAATGTCCTGCAATGGAAAAGAAGCATACGATTAACCAAAGTACGCTATAGATTGGGTTTTTAGAAAAAACCACAAACAAGGCACTCAAAATAGAGAGTGCTGCGAGTAATAAAAATATGACCTGACTATTCATGTGAGTAATTATTAATGTTAAATGGTATAGCTCTTTTTCCTTTTGGAGATATCCACTCTATCGTCTATTTTCTCAACTAAAATATCTTTTCCATATACGAACTCGCCTCTGGTAAATTCTGAAGGCACCAACCTATCTGTAAGGTAAATGGCATCTTTGGGACAAGCCTCTTCGCACAATCCGCAATAGATGCAACGAAGCATGTTTATTTCATATTTGGCAGCATACTTTTCTTCTCTGTACAAATGCTCTTCCCCTTTTTGGCGTTCGGCCGCATCCATTGTTATGGCCTCAGCCGGACAAGAAACAGCACATAAACCACAGGCCGTGCAATTTTCTCTGCCTGCTTCATCGCGCTTGAGCACATGCATTCCACGGTAAACAGGAGCAAATTCGCGAGTCACTTCGGGATATCTTAAAGTGGCCTTTTTCTTAAAAAGGTGCTTAATGGTAATTGCCAAGCCAGATACAATTGCAGGTAAATATAACCTTTCAACAAAGGTCATTTCTGGTTTGGTTACTACTTTAGATCTATTGGTTAATTGCATAAAACGTTAGGGTCAAAAAATTAATTTCCAAAAAAGGTTAAAATAGCGCCAGTAACTAATACGTTGATAATAGCAATTGGCATCAATACTTGCCAGCCTAGCCTCATCAACTGGTCGTACCTAAATCTTGGGATAGTCCAACGTACCCACATAAAGAAGAAGATAAAGAAGAATATTTTCCCAAATAAAACGCCAACACTTATGATGCTTACAATATTTCCTGGTAAAATGGTTCCCAAATAATCAATTCCAGGGAAGTTATAGCCACCAAAGAATAGGCAAGCAATAATAGCAGAAGAAATAAACATATTGATGTATTCGCCGAATAAATATAAACCTAATTTCATCGATGAATATTCGGTGTTGAAACCCCCAATTAATTCTGATTCTGATTCAGGTAAATCAAAAGGCGTGCGGTTGGTTTCGGCAAATGCACAAACCAAGAAAACAATGAAAGCAACGGGTTGGTAAAACACATTCCAATTCATTCCTTTTTGGCTGTCAACAATTGCGTTCAAACTTAGGGAACCATCAGTCATTAGTAGGATAGAGATTACGCTCATACCCATGGCCAATTCGTAGCTAATCATTTGGCTACTTGCTCTAATGGCACCCAATAAAGCATATTTATTGTTTGAAGCCCAACCACCAATCATGATGCCATAAACGCCTAGTGAAACAACACCTAAGACATACAGAATACCAATATTGATATCGGCCACTTGTAAAGCATACAACTTTCCGCCAATTTCCAGAGGCTTACCCCAAGGAATAACAGCTGAAGTCATGAGGGCCGTTAACATAAAAATACTTGGGCCCGCAATAAATAATAATTTATCTGAAACGGTTGGTATAATTTCTTCCTTTAAAAACATTTTTACCCCATCTGCCACTGGCTGCAATAAGCCAAAAGGCCCAGCTCTATCCGGACCAATTCTGTCTTGCAAAAATGCCGCAATTTTTCTTTCTGCATAGGTGCTATAAGCAGCAACAGTTAAGCTAATCAAGAATATAATAACAATAAGAATTGCTTTAAATAATACTACGCTCATGATTTATCTCCTTCTTGAATAGCCAGAGGTTTAACATCATTCAATTTAAACTCTGTGGGCTTGGTAAACACTTCATAATGATTTGCAGAAATCACCGAATGACGGTTTACGTGTGAAGGTCCCTCCACGGTCCAATCGCTGGTTGCTTTTTTATCGTATCTACAAGTATTACAAATAAACTCTTCTACCTCGCCCCACTGGTCTTTGCGACCTGTAACCCTTAATACCTCATCACCTTTGAACCAGAGGTTAACATTGCCGCTGCATTTTTCACAATTGCGGTGGGCCAAAACAGGTTTGGTAAACCACACCCTACTTTTGAATCTAAAAGTTTTATCTGTTAAAGCGCCAACAGGACAAACATCGATCATGTTACCGGAGAAATCATTGTCGATTGCTTGTTCAATATAAGTTGAAATTTCAGAATGATCGCCTCTATTGATCACACCATGCACCCTACCATCTGTAATTTGCTCAGCTACTTTTACGCAGCGGTAGCAGAGGATGCAGCGAGTCATGTGTAATTGAATTTTTTCTCCTATTGAAATTTTCTCAAAGGTACGGCGTTCAAAATCGGTTCTGGTTTTACTTGAACCATGCTCATAAGATAAATCTTGTAGGTGGCACTCTCCTGCTTGGTCGCAAATAGGGCAATCTAGCGGATGGTTTAAAAGAAGAAACTCCACAACTGATTTGCGTGCCTCAATAACTTTAGGCGAAGATAGGTTTCCAACCTCCATGCCATCCATTACATTGGTGCGGCAACTTGCAACCAACTTAGGCATGGGCCTTGGATCTATTTCCGAGCCTTTTGTTACCTCCACTAAGCAGGTGCGGCAATAGCCGCCACTTGTTTTTAATTTGCTATGATAGCACATGGTTGGAGGAGCTACCTCTGGACCAATCATGCGCGCAGCCTGAAGAATGGTTATTCCATCTGGAACCTCAATTACTCTTCCGTCTATTGTTACTTTTGCCATTTTTATTTTTATATGGATATTCTTTAAAAGATTATCCTTTTAATTAAGCATTGACTAAATTCTGTGTTAGATCATAGTGGCGAACCACTTTGATGCTGTTTGGGTTCTTTACATATTCTTCAAATTCTGAGCGGAAATGACGGATGGCGCTAGCCACAGGCCATGCAGCTGCATCACCTAATGGGCAAATGGTATTTCCTTCAATCTTCGCTTGAATTTCCCATAACAAATCTACATCTTCAATGGTACCATGACCATCAATCATCTTGTGCAATATTTTCTCCATCCAAGCAGTTCCTTCGCGGCAAGGGCTGCATTGTCCGCAACTCTCATGGTGGTAAAAACGAGCAAAGGTGAATAGGTTCTCCACTATACTCGTAGTTTCATCCATTACAATAAAACCGCCTGAACCTAACATGGTGCCACTTGCAAACCCGCCATCGGCAAGAGATTCGTAGCTCATCAATCTTTTTTCACCTGAGGGTGTGGTCAAAATTTTATCGGCAGGCAAAACCGGAACAGAAGAACCACCAGCTACTACAGCCTTTAGTTTCTTCCCATTTAATATACCACCACAATATTCATCGCTGTAAATAAAATCCTCTACCGTAATTCCCATTTCAATCTCGTAAACCCCAGGCTTGTTTATATGTCCAGATGCAGAGATTAATTTAGTACCAGCAGATTTACCAATGCCAATTTGAGCATAAGCCTCACCGCCATTATTTACAATAAATGGCACAGCAGCCAAAGTTTCAACATTATTTACTACGGTAGGGCAACCATATAAACCAGCAATAGCAGGGAAAGGCGGCTTAATTCTTGGGTTACCACGCTTGCCTTCCAAGCTTTCTAGTAAGGCTGTTTCTTCGCCGCATATGTAGGCACCCGCGCCAACTTGCACATATAAATCCAAGTTATAGCCTGAACCTAAAATATTTTTACCCAACCAGCCATTGGCATAAGCTTCCTCAATGGCTTTTTCTAGGATACTTACGATATAATAATACTCACCTCTGATGTATATGTAAGCGGTATTTACACCTAAGGCAAAACTCGAGGTAATCATTCCCTCCACTAAAATATGCGGAATACGCGACATCAAATACCTGTCTTTGAAAGTACCAGGCTCACTCTCATCTGCATTGCAAACTAAGTATCTGGCAACACCTTCTGGTTTGGCCAAAAAGCTCCACTTCATTCCTGTAGGGAAACCAGCTCCACCACGACCTCTCAATCCCGATTTCTTAACCTCTTCCACCAAAGCCTCAGCACTCATGGTTTTAATGGCTTTTTCTACAGAAGCATAACCACCATTTTGGCGATATACCTCATATCCCTGTATTCCGGGAACATGATCATGTGCTAATAATATCTTCTTACCCATTCGATTAATATTGATTGATCACCACTTTGTCTAAATACGTTTTTCTCTTATTGTCGCTTTGGCAATTCTCCAAAATGCTATCTACCTTTTCGTAGGTAAGGTTTTCATGAAACTGTGCACCAACCATCATCATGGGTGCAGTACCGCAACTACCTAAACACTCTACCGTTTTTAAGGTAAACATGCCATCTGCAGTTGTTTCACCTTCTTTGATACCATATTTATTTTCTATGTGTTCTATAATTTCATTGGCACCTCTTAACCAGCAAGAACTGGTTCTGCAAACCTCTATCAAACATTTGCCAACTGGATTTAGGTTAAACATAGAATAAAATGAGGCCACTTCATAAGCTTCAATCGATTGAATATTTAACAAAGAAGCCACGTAATCCATTGCAGCCGGACTCAACCAACCATCGAATTCGGCTTGAGCCAAATGTAATAAAGGAATCAAGGCAGACTTCTGCTTTCCTTCTGGATAACGGGCAATTATTTTATTGGCCACTGCTAAGGTATCTTCACTAAATTTAATATCACTCATTTCTTTTAGTCTTTGGTCGTTGGTCTTTGGTCTTTGGTCTTTGGTTTTTTGCTATGGTCTATCGACTATGGACTCTATGCATCTAGTTCGCCGGCAATTACATTCATGCTACTCATGGTTACAATGGCATCACTTAAGGTTGAGCCTTTGATCATTTCTGGGTAGGCTTGGTAATAAATAAAACTAGGGCGACGGAAATGCAGACGGTAAGCAGCTCTTCCGCCATCGCTTACTAGGTAAAAACCAAGTTCGCCATTTCCACCTTCTACACTGTGGTACACCTCTCCTACTGGCACATCGGCTTCACCCATTACAATTTTGAAATGCCAAATTAAGGCTTCCATTTTGTTGTAAACTTCTTCCTTTGGAGGCAAATAAAACTCAGGAACCTCGGCAAAGAATTTACCCTCAGGCAAATTTTCTAGGGCTTGGGTAATGATTTTATGGCTTTCCCACATTTCTTGCTGGCGCACCATAAATCTATCATAAGTATCGCCATTGATACCAACAGGAATAACAAAATCAAAATCATTGTAACTGCTATAAGGCGACATTACCCTTACATCATAATCTAATCCAGTTGCTCTGAGGTTTGGACCAGTTAGTCCGTATTTTAAAGCTCTTTCAGTACTAATAGCCCCAACTCCAACGGTCCTATCCATAAAAATCCTATTTCGTTCTAAGAGGTTAGTAAACTCTCTTAAGATTCTAGGAAATTCTTGTAAAAACTCTCTGATTTTTTTGATGCAAGCAGGCGAAAAATCACGTTCCATGCCTCCTATTCGTCCAATATTAGTGGTTAAGCGGGCACCACAAACTTCTTCAAAAATATCGTAAATTTTTTCGCGCCATTGAAACACATAAGTAAAACCAGTAAGTGCTCCAACATCCACACCAATTACAGAATTACAAATTAAATGATCTGCTATGCGCGCCAATTCCATGATAATAACCCTCATGTAATCTACTCTCTTAGGCATATCAACACCCAAAAGTTTTTCAACTGTCATGTGCCAACCCATATTATTAATTGGCGAAGAGCAATAGTTCAAACGATCAGTTAAAGGAGTAATTTGGTAAAACGGTCTGTGCTCTGCAAT
Organism: Chitinophaga pinensis; assembly: GCA_945875195.1. Classification (GTDB taxonomy): domain Bacteria; phylum Bacteroidota; class Bacteroidia; order UKL13-3; family UKL13-3; genus B1. The sequence goes on from CAMCJW010000043.1 coordinate 5,797, forward strand.
TTTTTCAAAAGCACGGTGTATATAGCCACAAGTTTGCTCGGTATCAACAATGATCTCACCATCCATGGTAAGAATATTTTGAAAAATACCATGTGTAGCCGGATGCGTTGGTCCCAGGTTTAGAGTAGTATACTCCGATTTGTAATCAAATTCAGTTATGTTATCTTCCATACGCCTATCTCCCAAAATATTTATCGTCTTTGTCTGTTCTGGTTTGGTCTTCTAATGGGTATTCTTTCCTCATTGGGAAATAATCCATTTCATCCACATTTAAAATGCGTTTCAAATTAGGATGGCCAACAAATTCAATTCCAAAAAAATCATAGGTTTCTCTTTCTTGCCAATTAGAAGCCTCGTAAACACTGGTAATAGAATTGATTTGTGGCGCTTCAATTGGCATGTAGCACTTAATTCTGAGGCGAATATTTTTGGTGAAACTGTGCAAATGATAAACTACACTCAGCTCTTTGCCTTTATTATCTGGAAAATGCAACCCACACAAATCGGTTAAAAACTGCATTTGAATAACTGGGTGTTGGTACAAAAAGTTTAACAAGGGCACAATCTGCACCCTATCTATTTCTATGGTTAACATGCCATAAGGTTCTTCAACCGAATGAATGGCATCCATAAATTGTTCCTGCAATTCTTTTAGCAGGTATGCATTGTTTACTTCATTCATTATTCAATTCCGTAACTTGACATTAATGTTTTGTATTCCTCAGAATTCCTTCTTCTCAAAGGTTCATTTTTAACCAATTCTTGGATTTTAATAATTCCATCAATTATTTGCTCGGGGCGCGGTGGGCAGCCTGGCACATAAACATCTACAGGAATTACTTTGTCTATTCCTTGTAACACAGAATAGGTATCGAATATACCACCACTAGAAGCGCAAGCGCCAACAGCAATAACCCATCTTGGTTCAGCCATTTGTAGGTAAACCTGACGTAAGATAGGGCCCATTTTTTTGGAAATGGTACCTGTAACCATCAATAAATCTGCCTGGCGCGGTGAAAATGAGATTCGCTCAGCTCCAAAGCGAGCCAAATCATAATTTGCGGCCATGGTTGCCATAAATTCTATACCACAACAAGAGGTTGCAAATGGCAATGGCCAAATTGAATTTGCCCGAGCAAGGCCAACTGCTTGTTCAAACTTGGTTGCAAAAAAACCCTGACCTTCAAATCCTGCCGGTGGCGCTGCTATTTCAATTTTCGACATATAATTTTTTTTTTGAAAAGAAATTTATTCCCATTTTAATGCACCTTTTTTGAGGATATAAACAAAACCCAACAATAAAGTACTTACAAACAATAACATTTCAATAAAACCGGTTTGACCCAAAGCTCTGAAATTAACAGCCCATGGGTACATAAAAATTACCTCCACATCAAACATCACAAACAAAATGGCGGTTAAGAAGTATCGGATAGAAAATGGCATACGGGCATTCCCTTTGGAATCAATACCACATTCAAATATTTCTAATTTATCATTGGTTTTTCTTTTTGGACCAGCCATGTGCGAAACCACCATCGCAAAAACCACAAAACCTATTGCAACTAAAAATTGCATGAAGATGGCAAAATAATCTACTGATGTTGACATATTATTTCTTTAAAAAAGCTTGGCAAAAATAGATTTTTACCCCTATTCTTGGGTGATATAAATCAGAATTGTTTGAAATTTATTTCTTGATTTATAACCCTATGAAATAGAGTTTCTTACGCGTTCGAAAAAAGCGCGTGTGGCGGTTTTAAGGTCAATTTTCTCATTTTCCACCCTTTCTAGGATGTCTAACGCACCTAAAATATGGGTGAGTTGCTCTCCCTCGTCATCGCCTTTTACCTCAAATGGCAATTCTTCGCCATTGATTAATTTTTCCTCGGCCTCTTTCAATTGAGAGATGGATTTAGTTTCTGCTAAATCTTTTATAACTGGCAATTTCATAAAATTAATTTTTCAAGTCGAGAATCATTTTTTCTACAGATTCTTCTTTTGCAGTGGTATCGCCATGAAACAATTTGCCATTTTTAAAAGTTGCGAAATAAGGCAAGTTGTTTACGCCAGCTAACTTTCTAGCTTCAGGATTTTCTTCGGCATTGATCTCCAAAAACTTAACTGAATCGTATTCGGTTTTGTTAATTAGTTTGGTAAATTTTGGCGCAAATAAGCGGCAAGAGCCGCACCAATCCGCATAAAACTTTATAATAATATTCTCGTTGCCAAGCAACAAGCTGTCTAATTCTTGGTCGTTTGTTTTAGTTACCATTTTTATTTTTTATTTAATTAACATATCAAGGCAAACTTTTGTTTGCACTAAAAAAGTTAATTTTTGGGGTTGAAAATAGCGGGTTGCTTATTTCAATTCTATTTTAGCTTCATTCCAAATGGCATCCATTTCGGCCAAATTCATGTCCAATAAATTCTTGTTCATGGATTTTGCTCTTTCTTCAATAAACATGAATCGTTTCATGAATTTTTGATTGGTGTATTCCAGCGCATCGTCTGGGTTCAAACCAGATTTTCTGGCTAAATTAATGAGCGCAAACAACAAATCGCCAAACTCCTTTTCAGATTTTAATTTATTATCGGTTTGATCCAATTCTACTTTTAGTTCAGCCAATTCTTCATGCACTTTGTCCCAAACTTGCTCACCTGTTTCCCAATCGAAGCCTACTTGAGCTGCTTTGTCTTGCATGCGCAGGGCTTTTACAATAGAAGGAGCACCTTTTGAAACACCACTTAAAACAGATTTATTGCCCTCCTTCAATTTTATTTGTTCCCAATTTTCCTTCACTTGTTCTTCCGTATCGGCCTTCACATCTCCATAAATGTGTGGATGACGCACAATTAATTTTTCACAAAGGGTATTGATGATATCGGCAATATCGTATTGCTCCATCTCACTGGTAATACGGGCATAAAAAACAATGTGTAAGAGAACATCACCCAATTCCTTTTTAAGCTCTGGTAAATCGTTTTTTATAATAGCATCTGTTAACTCATAAGTTTCTTCAATGGTTAAGTGCCTCAGGCTCTCAAGTGTTTGTTTCTTATCCCAAGGACATTGCTCGCGCAATTCATCCATGATATCCAACAGCCTCGAAAAAGCTGCAAGTTTTTGCTCTTTGGTATTTAAATTATCCATGGTCTAATATGATTAAACCCGTTCTAATTTTAGGTTCGATCCAAGTTGATTTTGGCGGCATGATTAAGTTCTCCTCGGCTACTTTTTTAACCTCCTCAATACTTGTTGGAAAAAGTGAAATGGCCACATCAAAATCTCCATTGTCTACAGCCTCTTGCAGATGTCCAATCCCTGTTCCACCATCCATAAAACTTAATCGGTGATCCGTTTTACTGTCTGTTATTTTAAAAATTCTCTTTAAAAGATATTCCTCCACAATGCTCACATCCAAGTTCCCCAAAGTTCCTGTAATTTTTTCTTGAATCTCAGGCTTTAAAATCAGCAGATAAGCCTTTCCTTTAAAATACAATCCAAATTCTTTTTTATTCAGCGGTTGAACCGGTAAATGCCCGCTTGGAACGGCATCAAAATATTGCTTGATAGTATTGAGAAAATTAGGGTCATCCAAAATCTCTTTGTCTTTCACCAATCTGTGGTATTCAAATATGGTAAGTTTACTAAATGGGATCAAACAAACTGGAAAATAATTGAATGTTTCATTGCCTGTAAAGTTTGGATTTTCCTTACGCATGATATCGCAAAAGGCGGCAGAACCTGCAGAGCGGTGATGACCATCTGCAATAAACAATTTGCTAAAACTCTCGAAACGTGTTTCAAGTAGTTCAATGTCTTTTGGATCACTAATTACCCAAAGGTTGTGTTTTACTTGATCTTGACTAATAAAATTATACTCTGGAACATGCTTGTGAATGTATTGATTGATGAGCAAATCTATGGATTGATCATCGGGGTAAGTTAATAAAACAGGGTTACCGAGATTTTTATAAAAATGAATGTGTTCGGCTATTTCATTTTGTTTTTCGGTAAGCGTATTTTCGTGTTTAAGTATATCGTTGTTGTTATAATCATCCACACTGGCCATGGCAATAATACCGGCATAGGCTTGGCTACCCTTAATCATTCTGTACAAGTAAAATGAAGGGGTCTCATCCCTTACCAACAAGCCATCTGCAATAAATTTGCGCAAATATTCTAAGCCAAGCGGAAAATGTTTTTTGGGATTTTTGGGTTTACCCTTAAAATGTAAATAGGGTTTAACAACATGTAAATAGGAATAAGGATTATGAGCTATTTCAAAATTGGCTTGATCCCTAGACCCAGAATCGAATGGAGGAGAGCTAACTTCTCCCGCTTTGTCTTTATTTGGACGAAGGGCTGCAAAGGGTTTTACTTTTGCCATAATACCTGTTTATGATTTCATCAATTAATGTTTAAAAAACTCAATTACCTTTTCTGCCAACTCAATGCTAATTCTATTTTGAGCTTCTTTGGTGCTACCGCCAACATGCGGGCTTAATGAAACATGGTTGTGTTGTAAAATATCCATGTTCACTGGCGGCTCTTTTTCAAATACATCTAGGCCAGCAAAACCAACCTGACCGCTATTTAAAGCTGCCAATAAATCTATTTCACTGATTACCCCACCGCGAGAACAATTTACCAAACCAACACCCCTTTTCATGGTTGCCATAACAGCGGCATCAATAGGCGCTTTATCGCCTTCATTGAAAGGAATATGAAAGGTAATGAAATCACTTTGGGTAATAACTGATTGCATAGAAACAGGATTGATCATCACTTTCTGACGAGAATTGGCACCTAGCATTGGCAGGTTAATGATTAACTCTACTTTTTCAACATAAGGATCAAATGCCAATACTTTCATACCCATTCCAATGGCAATTTTGGCAACCTCTTGGCCAATTCTGCCAAAACCATAAATACCCATGGTTTTTCCTTGTAATTCAATGGCATTGGAAGCCACTTTTTTAAGGTCGCCAAATTTAGTATTCCCTTCAGTTGGCATCATTCTATTGGTATATTGAAGGAAACGAATGCCACTAAACAAGTGTGCAAACACCAATTCGGCCACACTGATGGAAGAAGAAGCTGGCGTATTAATTACTTTAATTCCTTTTTGTTTGGCATGGTTCAAATCAATATTATCCATACCTACACCACCCCTACCAATTAATTTTAAATTTGGGCAAGCATCCATTAAATCTTTGCGCACTTTGGTGGCAGATCTAACCAAGATTGCATCAAATTTTTGCAATTCAACAGGTAAATTTTCTTGCGCAATTTTTTCGGTTACAACTTCAAAGCCTGCTGCTTCTAAAATTATTTTTCCGTTGGCATCTATGCCGTCGTTTGCTAGTATTCTTATCATTTTAAATATGAAGTGTTAAGTTTGAAGTTTTAAGTGTGCTTTGCCCACCGAAGCCTTAGCGTAGGTGGGAATTAAAAGTTAAGAGGTAAGTATTAAGAATTAAGAATTAAGAGTTGATTGTTTGTGTTCTTTTTCGAAATCTTGCATGGCGTTTACTAGGGCTTTTACGCTTTCTAGTTCTAGGGCGTTATAGAGAGATGCACGCAAACCACCCACGGAGCGATGGCCTTTTAAACCACTCAAATTTCTTTCCTTGCAAAACTTCAGAAATGCTTCTTCTAGGTTTGGATCAGACAGTACAAAATTAACATTCATTCTACTTCTATCTTCAGCAACAACAGTGCCTACAAATAGGCTATTTCTGTCGATTTCATTGTATAACAAATCGGCCTTTTCTTTGTTGCGTACTTCCATTCCTTCTAAGCCAATTTCCTTGATCCAACGAAGGGTATGCATGCAAACAAAAATAGCAAATACACTTGGCGTATTGTACATAGAACCATTGTCGACATGAATTTTATAATTTAACATGGTAGGCACTTTGGCATTGGCTTTTTCTAAAAATGATTTTTTGATAATGACCAAAGTAGTACCGGCAGGACCCATATTTTTTTGTGCACCTGCGTAAATCATATCAAACTGATTTGCATCAATGGGCTTGCTAAAAATATCGGAACTCATATCGCAAATCATTGGAACAGGCGAGTTGGGGAAAGCAAACATTTCTGTACCATAAATGGTGTTGTTGCTAGTACAATGGTAGTATGCAGCATCAGCCGGAATGGCATAATCTTTTGGGATGTAGTTGAAGTTTTTATCTTCACTACTAGCCAAAACATTTACCTCACCAAACATTTTAGCCTCTTTAATTGCCCTGCTTGCCCATACACCCGTGTTCACATAAGCAGCGGTTTTTTCTGGTGAAAGAAAATTCATAGGAATCATATCAAATTGCAAACTGGCACCTCCTTGAAGGAATATTACTTCATATTTATCCTCCAATTTTAGAATATCCTTTACCAATTGAACGGCTTCTGCAACAACCGCTTCATATTCCTTGCTGCGGTGTGAAACCTCAATTAGAGACATACCTGTTCCAGCAAAATTTTGTAAAGCTTCGATGCTGGCATTGATAGCAGATTGAGGCAAAATTGCCGGTCCTGCAGAAAAATTTTGTACTTTGTTCATATTGGTTGCGTTAAAAGCACTGCGAATTAATAAAACCTTAAGCGAATTTTATCCATATAATTGATTTATTTTTGCCACACATGAAAAAACAATCCATCTTTTTGCTCATTATTGGACTTTTGAGCCTAACTACCAGCGCCCAACGAAAAATTCAACAGTTGGATGAAGAGGAAGCAAAAAAACAAGAACAACTCAACCCTAAATCGGTTGATAAAAAAGGGTTCGACAAAGAAAAAATGGTTTATGGTGGCAATGTTGGGGCCTCCTTTGCTAACGGCAACACCTTTATATTGGCTCAACCCATGGTTGGATACAAGGTAAAACCTAAAACAGTTTTGGGAACAGGATTCACCTATATTTATCAAAGCATTAAATATCTCAATACAAATTATACCAGTACCGCTTGGGGGCCAATTTTATTCGCGCGACAAAATTTATTGCCGCAAATTTTTGCCCACGCAGAATACCAACCTATTAACCATGAAGTGTATATTACCCCAACCAAATTTGAGAGAGTGTGGACTCAAAATGCATTTATTGGAGGCGGATTAGGTGGCGATGGGGCTCAAGTTTATGTGCTTTACAATCTATTGCATGATGCCAATAACTCCTATTATGAGAGTCCGTGGTATATTAGAATAGGCTTTATGTTTTAAAATTGGTTCAGGAAGAATTTAAAAACAGAGGGTTTGAGCACTAAGGTAAAAGCCAAGCCATAGATTGCACCATATAAATGTGCTTCGTGGTTTACATTGTCGGTACCTTTTCCGGATGCATATTGAGAATAAGCCAAATACAAAATTCCTGCAATAAAACCAGGAATACCTATCAATCCATACAAGTATATTTTGGCCGTTGGTTGAAACAAAATGGAAGCAAAAACAACAGCAGAAACAGCGCCAGATGCGCCAAGAGCGTTGTAGCCTGGGTTATTAAAATTCTTGTAATAGGTGGTTGCATTGGCCGCAACTATGCTGCTCAAATACAACAATAAATAAAACCATTTTCCGCTTGAACCAAAAAAGTAATCGTAGTAATGTTGAACCACATTGCCAAAACTAAAAAGTACAAACATATTAATAAACAGGTGCATCCAATCTGCATGCAAAAAACCCGAACTGATAAACCTGTACCATTCATTCCTATTCTTAATGGTATAAGGATTAAAAATGAGGCTGTTCATCAATTGTGTATTGCTAAACGCCGGAATGCTTAAAATTGCAGTACCAATGATAATAAGTATAGTAAAATCTGAAATCATGGTTCAAATTAACACAATAAAAAGAAATTTAAATGAAACAAATTGGCATCATGAGTGATACCCACAGCTTTTTAAATCCGAGCTTATATGAATTCTTTAAAGATTGCGATGAAATATGGCATGCTGGAGATTGGGGAAATATTGAATTAGTCAATTCTTTGGAAGCTTTTAAGCCAATGAGAGGTGTTTATGGAAACATTGATGGCCATGAAATTAGGCTGAGGTACCCAGAAATTAATTACTTTCAAATGGAAGGTATTTCTGTTTTGATGATTCATATTGGAGGCTACCCCGGTCATTATTCGCCAGGGTTTAAAAAAATGATGAAAAATCAGCCCATTGATTTAATGATTTGCGGACATTCTCATATTTTAAAAGTAATGCGCGATCAAAATAACCACTGGATGCATATAAACCCCGGAGCCTGCGGTAATCATGGCTTTCAATCTGTTAATACAGCCATTAGACTAAAAATTGACAATACCAGACTATTTGATTTAGAGGTATGGGAGCAAAAAAGGGGCTAATTCATGCAACCATGTGAATAAATGATTTGACTAAAAGAAATAAATTATTATTTTGCAATCGTTTAAATAAAAAATGTAATCGTTATGAGAAAATATTTAATCTTGGCAATTTTATTCTTGGGCTCTCAGTTTTCAAACGGCCAGAACGCCGAAAAAATTGGCTGTGGCGCAGATTTACAATGGAAAGAACTGGTTAAAAACCATCCAGAATTATTGATAGAACAGCAAAAATTTGATGAAGGTTTTGCCAAATTGAAAGCGAATTATAAACCTGAAGACTTTAAAGC
>CAMCJW010000044.1 GCA_945875195.1 Chitinophaga pinensis
GATAAAGTGCTTCTACCGAACTTGGCAAACCGTAATGAAAAGTGTAAAATACGTTTTGCTTGTCAATGCCCATTCCAAAGGCTTTTGTTGCAACTAAAATTTGATACTTATTTTCTTTGAAATCTTTTTGAACTTGTCGTTTATGCTTGTTAAACTCATTTCTCGGCATTAAATCTATTTTTCTGCCTGTTCTGTTTCCGTTTTCATCATATTCATCAACTTTAGGAACATCGCCTGAAAACCAACTCACTTTATTCTGATACAGAGAATTTAAGGTGTTTGAAACGGTATAACAACCATAAGCACCATTTACGTTTGGTGTAAAAATCAAACCTGCTTTCTCGGTAGTTTCAATAAAACTTTCTGTGTCTTTTAGTTCGTTAATGAGTTTTTTAAGTTTTTCGCTTTTATTGCCGTTATCATTAATCACTTCAAACTGTAATTCTTTTCGGCTATAATCCAAAAGCGACTTTATGTTTTCATCTTCTAATCGCAGTTTCTGTCTTGAAAACTCTATTTTTATATCTGTCAGAACTTTAACAGAAGCAGTTGCAGTTAAGCCAATAAATTTAATTTTTCCTTCACCATTTTCATCTTTTGGGCTTAACTTGTCTATCGTTTTTGCTAAATTCAAATACGAAGTTCTAAAATCGTGTCCCCATTCCGATAGACAATGAACTTCATCCACAACTGCATAAGCAATTGAAAAATTAGCGACTATCGCACTTATTTTGTCTCGGAAACTTGGTATTTGAAATTTCTCTGGTGAAATCCAAACAAACAAATACCGCCCTTGCTCAAAGTTTATTTCTATTTCTCGTCTTTCGTCTGCTTCTATATCACTTGTTATGAAACTTACATTTGTTACAAGCGTTTTAACCAAATTATCATTTTGGTCATACATCAAGGATTTGATTGGGCAAACCACAAAATTTATACTTGGTTGCAACAAACAAGGAAGTTGATAACACAAAGATTTTCCGCCACCTGTTGGCAAAAGCCCAATTGTGTCTTTTTGATTTAGTGCGTTTGAAATAATTGGAAATTGACCTTCCCGAAAACTTGATTTATCAAATATATTGTCAAGAAAAAACTCCAAAACTGGTTTGTCTTCGTCTGTTACGTTGTAATTGATTGGCTGAGTTGTGCTAACTCTGAAATAGTTTTTGTCTTTTACAATGTCAAAATAATCAGTACGAACAAAAATTATATCTTCACTGATTTTGTTTTCGTCTGTATAGCGTTTGAATAGCGAAAAGTCAATGTTTATGGTTTTGGTTGTTGGTTGAAATTTGGTTTTATCGTTCGTTATTGCAATTTTGAAATTTGGCTTTTTGAGTTCTTGCTTGTTTTTAAGTTGCCAAAGTTTATCAATCCAAATCAACAAGTCATTTATTGCCAACTCTGCAAAATCGGGCAAATCTTCGTGAGATAAAATGTTGAAATTCCAATCTTCATCAAATGTCAAATACTTGTGAGTAAGCAACTCAATGAGCAAGACTTGAAAACGGATTATTGCCGTAGGAAATAATTTCGTTTTAATTTCTTCTTCGCTCATTTGCTTTTCTTCTATTTTTTCACAAACATTTTTATAGAAATTAAGAAGTTTTTCATACCGTTCAAGATGCTTTGAAATTGTTTCAACTTTTGTTGTGTAAGTTCCAGTTTGCAGTTCTTTTGTTGTAATTCTTATGGTCGTAATTCCTTTGCCCGATAAATAGCTATCTCTCGTGCTGTCTGAAACTCTCGTAACTTCATCAAGTTTGTGTTGTTGTCCGTCAATTTCAATTACAAGTTTGGCTTGTGGCAAATAAAAATCAACTTGTTGATTGATAAAATTTCTGTCGTCTTCGCCTGTTATTTCATTGATTTCAATTTCAGGAATGAGCAATGATTGAATAAATGAAAATTCACCAAACTCGTTTGGTATAATGTTCTCAAAAAAATCTTTTGCTGGGTAGTAGTTGTTTTCTCTGTCGCCTTTAATTGTGTCGTTCCAAATATGCTTCTGTTTTGTCGCAAACAAAAAGGGTTCTTCAAAATTTTCAAGTTTGTGGATTTCGCCCAATTGAGATTGCAGAAATTTTGAAAGAGTTGTCGGGAAACCACGTTGCAAAATGTTCTTCGTTACATACAAAATCGGTAACAAGTCAGTGTTTGTCTGACTTGTTACAAGGTTCTGAATTACAAAATTCGGATTTGTGTACGTGTAATTTGCCGTGTATTTTTTCATTCAGCCGTTAGATATTTTTCTTTTTTAGTTGATTTTTAACCGCTAAGAATATCAAATAAAGCAAAGTGATTATTACTATTGCTGAAATGAAATATGCTAACATCGTTCCCCATTTTATAAGATAGAATAACCCTATGCAAATGCCAATAAACACAAGTACAAGAAAATTTATTCCAACAAATGCAACTGCTTTATCTTCTTTTGGTCTGTTTTTCCCTTTGTTAGCTATTAAATATATCACACCACCAATAATTAGTAGTAATGGGATAACAATTATTACTGAAAATCCATATGTTAGTGTCGTGTGTTGTTGAAGTAAATTATAAACTCCCATACATATTCCAATTAACGCTAATGAAAGGGATACCACAACAATGGCGGTGGTAATTTTATCCTTTTTTTTCTTTTTAGCATCCTTTTCAATTTGTTCTATTTTCTCCTTTTCTCGTTTTTCTATTCTATTTTGATATTCTTCTTCGTTATCAACCGTGTATTCGTTTGTCAATAGTCCATTTTCAAATACAAGAATTAAATCCCTTTCGTAAAGAGAAGCATATCCCATATGAACATAGTCAAGCATTTCGCCTTGTGGTATTCTTATCTTTCCACTAAACCAATTTGCAAATGCTGTATTTTGTCCTGGAAATAAGCAATCTAATCCAACTTCTCTATATCCTTCTAAATACGCTTTAAGTTCAATTAAGTATAATTTTCTGTCTTTAATCTCCCATTGTCCGTAGTATCCACGCCAACAAGCTGTAGAAGGTGAAACAAATTTTATATCGTTTCTATTTTGCAAATATTGGTATAATGGTTCTGCTGCCATCCAAGTTTCTTCGCCTTTGTAGAATAGTCTTTCTCCTGCTTGTGCTGTCATATTGCCTTGTTGTTATTTGTTCGTGGTCGTTTTTACGCTTGCCGATAACAATTCGCTTCCCGAAACCCAGTTTCGGGTATTACATGTATTTGGGGACATGCGAAACTGGAGTTTCGCGTGTGACTCAATTTTTGATTTAAAAGGTAGGGAGTTTCGGGTATATTTACCTTACGCCTAGTGGTGAGGCTTACAGTGATTTTGTTAAAATCATTAACCATTTTTGGGGCAGCGTCATTCATTTTGTTTAATTATTCAAAAGCTTTTATTGATAAATTTATATGCTTACTTCCTCAAATCTAATTAAAAAAGTTAAAAAAACAAGCCTGCCTTTGCGTCTTTTACAAACAGTAAATTTCTTCCCGAATCAAAAGGCGTTAACTTTAACTTTAAATTTAACACTTCATTACACCTCAAACCTCAGGAATAAGTTATGCATCCTATGCTTTGTCAGCTAAATTTTTTGTTATAACTTGTAGCTACCGTTTTAATAAGAGTTTACAAATTTCTGGTTAATAGGTTTTTTTGTTTTTTGTGCTTTTAATAAGTTCGGTTCGAACCAAAATGGCTGCAATATAATTTTTGAGCCTTTACCTGAAAAAGCCTATTTTCGCTAAAAATTTTATAACTATGAATACCGTTGATAACATCAATTTTGCTGGCAAAAAAGCACTAGTTCGCGTAGATTTTAATGTGCCTTTAGATAAAAAAACACTTCAAATTACCGACGATGCCCGAATTAGAGCTACCATACCAACTTTGAAAAAAATATTGAACGATGGTGGTGCCTGCATTTTAATGAGTCACCTTGGCCGCCCACTCAAAAAATTAAAGGACGATGGTACGGTTGATTTTGAAAAACATACACTCAAAAACACCCTCGCTAAAGTATCGGAGTTATTAGGCGTTGAAGTTAAGTTTGCCCCAGATTGCATAGGTGCCGATGCTACAAAAATGGCTGCTGAACTGAAGTCTGGTGAGGTTCTTTTGCTAGAAAATTTGCGTTACTACAAAGAGGAAGAAAAAGGTGATGAGGCTTTTGCAGAAAAATTAGCCAAATTGGGCGATGTTTACGTAAACGATGCCTTTGGTACTGCCCACCGTGCACATGCTTCAACAGCGGTAATTGCCAAGTTCTTTCCTAATGCAAAATGTTTTGGTTATGTGATGGCAAGAGAAATTGCCAATGCAGATAAAGTAATCAAACATGCCGACAGACCTTTTACTGCCATCACCGGGGGCGCCAAGGTTTCAGATAAATTGTTGATATTAGAAAACCTCATTGATAAAGTTGATAATTTAATTATTGGCGGTGGTATGGCCTACACTTTCTTGAAGGCACAAGGATTTGAAATTGGTTCAAGCCTCTGCGAAGATGATCGCTTAGATTTATGTTTGGAATTAATTAAAAAAGCGGAGGCCAAAGGTGTTAAATTATTATTGCCAGAGGACTCTATAGTTGCCGATGCTTTTTCTAATGAGGCAAATTACAAACCATGCAACAATCAGTTAATAGAAAAAGGTTGGATGGGCTTAGACATTGGGCCAAAAGCTGCGGCACATTTTGCAGAGGTAATAAAGGCTTCTAAAACAATTTTGTGGAACGGACCAATGGGTGTATTTGAAATGACTCATTTTGAAAATGGTACCAAAACTGCTGCTGTTGCAGTTGCAGAAGCTACCAAAAATGGCGCTTTCAGCCTCATTGGTGGTGGAGATAGTGCCGCAGCCGTTGCACAATTTGGTTTCGAAGATCAAGTAAGTTACATCAGCACTGGCGGTGGCGCTTTACTAGAATACTTTGAAGGCAAAACCCTCCCTGGCATAGCGGCCATTGGTCTTTAGTCTTTGGTATAATCAATCATATCTAGTAACTAGTAACTAGTAACCAGTAACTAGTAACTAGTAACTAGTAACCAGTGACCAGTAACTGGTAACCAGTAACTAGTAACCAGTGACCAGTAACTGGTAACCAGTAACCAGTAACTAGTAACCAGTGACCAGTAACTAGTAACCAGTAACTAGTAACCAGTCACCAATAACTCAAAATGATAATTAGCTTCCTCCTCAAATACCGCTTCGCAATTTTATGGGCCATGATCTCATTAACTGCTTGCGGAATTAACGGAAATGACCTGCCAAAAATTAATGTCGACTTTGGAATGGATAAGGTGGCTCACTTTGTTTTGTTTGGCGTGCAAGCTTGGTTAATTATTTTGGGCAGCAGGGTTAAGCGCAAGGCATCAACAGAAAAAATTAAATGGATATCGGTGCATATTGCCGTAATCATTAGTTTAGCATACGGTATTTTTATAGAAATACTTCAAGCAACCGTTTTTGTAAATAGGTCGTACGATTTTGCAGACATGGTTGCAGATGGAATAGGAGCTTTGTTTTGTTACCCTTTGGTATATTTGCGCAACAGCCTAAAATAGCCGTATTTGAGATTAAGCTACTTTATTATTGGCAACTTCCAGGGCTTATTTAAAATGTATTGTAGCTCACCTTTGCTGGCAACTAAAGGCGATTCAATGTTATTTTTATACAACGCTCCTGTGCCTAGTCCGTGAGGCAATTTACTCCGCTGAACCGATGTCCATTGGGCAATGGCATTTAACCCTACATTAGATTCCAATGCCGAAGTAGCCCACCAATCCATGCCATTTTCTTCTGCCTTTCTAACCCATTTTGCCGATGAACTTAAACCACCCAAAAGAGTAGGTTTGATGATTAGGTATTGCGCCTTTATTTTTTTCAGCATTTGTGCGCCATCTTCTTCTGGGTTCAAGCCAATTAATTCCTCATCCAAGGCAATTGCTATCAAACTTTTCCCGCAAATTTCTTCCAACGCCTCATGTTGTTTTGTGGCTATAGGTTGTTCAATAGAATGAATTTCATATTTGTAAAGTTCCTTGAGTTTGGGTAAAGCTTCATCTGCCAAATAAGCCCCATTGGCATCTAACCTAATTTGAATTTTATTGGCACCACATTGCTTTCTAAATTGTTCCAACATCCTGCATTCATCTTCATGCTTATTGGCACCTACTTTAAACTTAATAACGCTATATCCTGCATTTGCTTTTTCTATGGCTTGATCCAACATTTTATCAACCTCGTTCATCCAAACCAATCCATTGATAGGTATGGGTATTCCTTTGCTGAAAGTATTGTTGAACAGCATTTGCTTGCCACCATTAAACAAATCCATTTGTGCTGTTTCTATAGCAAACCGGAGCGATGGCATATTGCTCAAATCCAAGTCAACAGGCAAATGACCTTCGCTTAAAAAGGTTAAGGCTGCTGCTAACTTATCCTCAAAATCATGGGTGGCATCTATACTCAAACCTTTCAGCGGCGCAGCCTCTCCCCAGCCAAATACGGTATTATTGGAGGGGTGGCAAACCCAAACTAAATAGCTGGCGTGTTCAGTAATTTTGCCCCTACTTGTTTGCGCCTCAAAGCTAAATTGTAAGTTCCTTTTAACATAGCCATACTTCAAATTTTTCATAAACTAATTTGGATCAAACAGGTAATAACAAAGGTGCTTAACGACAACCATTTTAACAATGGATCGAAGCTCGCATAATCTTTTGCAAAATAGACCAACCTTACATTGAAAAAAATTGGAATGGCAATAACTACATTCCAAATAATTGATTTTTCTTGGATAAAATTAAACAAGCAAAAACACACAAGCGCAGTTAAAAGCATGGCGTAGTGGTAAACTTTTGCAGCCGGTAAGCCAATTCTTACTGGTATGCTTTTTTTGCCAGCGGTTTGATCCGATATTATATCTCGCATATTATTTAGGTTCAAAACGCCAATTGATAAACAGCCATAGGCTATGGAGAGAAAAATTGCTTCTTGCGTAATGCTGGTAGTTTGCAAATATTGGGCTCCCAAAACTGCTACCCAACCAAAGAAAACAAACACGCTTAAATCACCTAATCCGGCATAACCGTATGGTCTTTTCCCGTTGGTATAAGCTATGGCAGCCACAATACTTAAAATGCCTACTGCAAATAAAATGGAAACCCCAAGCCACCCAATATGAGGTGCTGCCAAATAAAGTAACATACAACCGGTAACAAATGACAAAATTGAAAATAGGGCCAATGCCTTTTTCATTTGTTCTTTGGTAATTAGTCCTGCTTGTACTGTTCTAGCAGGACCTTTACGCCCGGCATGGTCGGCTCCGTGCACACTATCGCCGTAGTCGTTGGCCAAATTAGAAAGTATTTGAAGGAACAATGCGGTTAAAAAAGTAAAGATTGAAAGCCCAATAGCTGTTTTACCTAGAATTTGAGCACAGATGAGTCCGGCCCAAATGCATGATAAAGAGAGGAATAGTGTTCTTAAACGGAAAGCGCGTATCCAATAAGATATTTTCATTATGTTTGTTCTATGAGTCAGCAAATTAAATACATTCGGTTCTTGCTGAAGTATCCTGTTTATAAATTTTTTAAACAAAGGAACCAATACATTAACAATCAGAACTTCTTAATCATTGCAAGCATATTGGTAGCAGTGGTTGTAAGCCTTGTTGCCTTTGCATTAAAATATTCCATTCATTACATAGAATCATTGCTTGTTAACACCAGTATTCTCGAATTGAGGTACCAATATGTTATTTATCCGGTAGTAGGTATTGTGCTTTCATTGGTATTTATACGCTATGTTTTTGGTTTAAAAAATTTTGAAAAAGGATTAGCCAGTATCATCTATAAAATTAATTTTAAAAAAGGCAAAATAGAACCTCATCATACCTATGCACACTTAGTGAGTTCTGCCTTTACAGTAAGTTTAGGAGGATCGGTAGGGGTAGAGGCACCTGTTGCAATTACGGGTGCTGCCATTGGTTCAAACCTTGCTAATCGTTTGTTTTTAAGTGATAGCGATCGCAACTTGTTATTGGCATGTGGCGCCGCCGCAGGTATTTCGGCCATTTTTAATTGTCCCATTGGCGGAGTAATTTTTGCTTTAGAAGTTTTACTAAGAAAGGTGAGTATTCCAGCTTTTGTGCCTTTGTTAATTGCCTCTGCCACCGCCGCAGTATTGAGTAGCATTTTTAACCAAGGCCAGCTCATCGTTTTTAATGCTACACCTTGGCATAACAATGCCATTCCATTTTATGCCATGTTAGCAATTGTAGCAGGATTAATTTCGGTTTATACCATTCGCATCATTTATGCTATAGAAAGCAAATTTAACAACAAGCGCCAGAAGTTTTTAGTGGCTATTTTTCAAGGCCTCATAGTTGGTGGTTTGATTTTATTTTCTCCGCTCTTATATGGCGAAGGTTACTTTGTGATTAACCAAATATTAACAGGCACTTTTGATGCTTATATGAAGACCATTGCTTATCAAAGTAGCTTTGGTTACAATACCGTTTTCTTGTTTTTTGTGGCAGCTACCATGTTGTTAAAGCCAGTGGCAGCAGCCTTTACCATTAGTTCTGGTGGCAATGGCGGTATATTTGCGCCTTCACTATTTATTGGTGCGCTCTTAGGTTTGTTGTTTGCACGCATTGTAAACCTTTTGGGCTTAGCAGAATTAAACGAGCTCAATTTTATTGTAACTGGTATGGCAGGCGTATTAAGTGGCGTATTGAGTGCTCCGCTCACGGGTATTTTTATGATTGCCGAAGTGGCGGGTGGTTACACCTTGTTTGTTCCGTTAATGATTGTTTCGGCAGGTAGTTTTTTTGTAACCAGACTTATTGAACCAAATAGCATTTACACCAAAAAATTGGCTCATGGTGGCTTCCTTAATAAGAGTCCCGAATTAGAGGTGTTAAAAGAATTATCTGTAAGAGCGGTAATGGAGGTTGATTTCCCCGTTTTAAAAAGAGACGATTCTTTGCGCAAAGTTACCGAGGTTGTTTCTAGTACCAGGAGAAATGTTTTCCCAGTGGTTAAAAGAAATGGCGAATTTTTAGGGATGGTTACAATGGGGCAATTAAAGCCTTATATTTTTAAGCCAGAGGTTTATGATAGGGTAAAGGTGTCGGAACTACTTTTGGGTGGCGTAATTGCAATTGATATAGACGATTCATTAGAAGTTTTAATGGAGACTTATGAGGCCAATCCGGGTGTTTTTTACATTCCTGTTTTAAGCAAAAATAAATACGAAGGCTTTGTTTCTAAGAGTACTTTCCTAAATAAATACAAGGTGCTCATGAATGAATGGGCGCAAAAACAATCGGTATAATTAGAAGTATTTTAGGCGCCTAATGAATAGGCATCGCCCTAAACTAGTTTGGTTAATAGGATAAATTGCTAAGGATTGAGCAAACAGAGTAAATGCTGCTCATGTAAATATAAGTCATATAAAATCAATAAAAATCCTATTTAGCATAGAAAATCAGTTTTAAAATTGGTTTATTTGGCTCAAAAATGCTTTAAACTTTGGTAAATAGGTTCGAACCTAATTTAATTGCCTTTTTAGCTTAAAAATGAGCATGTTGAATGCTTATTATACAATCAATTTATGGTTTAGGTGTGATTTCGGTATAAAAAATATAATTTTGCGCTACAAATAAAAAACATGAAGCAGATAATTGATAAAATCAAATTAGAGTTAAAGAAAGACGGATTTAATGCAGAAGAGATTGTAAAACTCCTAAAGGAACTGCGAGCCGACTTTAAATCAAATTTAAAAGAACCCGGTTTAGTGAGGATGTTGCGATTGGCATATGAAAATATTGAGGCCAATGGAGAATATACATTTATTTATATGGAAGAAGATTCTGCCAAAGAGAATTTTGAATACATGATAGATTTAATTGCAGATCACAATAACAAATACAACAAAGAAGAGTTGCAAGATATCAGAAATCTGATGGATGGCATTGAGCCAGAAGCAGAGGAGGAAGAAGGAACTGAAGCATAACAATTAAAAGCCCGTTTTTCGGGCTTTTGTTTTTAATAAAATAACTATGGCAAATAATTTAGTTGGCATCATCATGGGATCAGACAGCGATCTAGAAGTGATGAAAGAAGCAGCAAAAGTTTTGGAAGAATTTAAAGTGCCTTTCGAAATTACGGTAGTATCTGCGCATAGAACGCCCGATAGAATGTTTACCTATGCCAAAGAGGCTAAAGGCAAAGGCTTGCAAATAATTATTGCAGGTGCGGGTGGCGCAGCACATTTGCCAGGCATGGTAGCAGCTATTACTACCTTGCCTGTTATTGGCGTGCCAGTGCAGCTAAAAACCCTTTCAGGCTTAGATTCTCTTTTATCTATAGTGCAAATGCCAGGTGGCGTTCCGGTAGCTACCGTGGCTATTAATAATGCTAAGAATGCGGGTTTACTTGCGGTTCAAATTTTGGGTTTAAATAACCCAGAACTTTCAGATGCCATGCAAGATTATAAAGATAAAATGAAAGAAGAGGTTTTGGTTAAAGCCGAAAAAGTAGAGCAAGGCCGCAAACAAATAGGGTTCAGAAATATCTAAATAAAGTTTGGTCTGTGGTTAATGGTAATTTTTTTAACCACAGAGCTTATAGAGAAAATCACACAGAGATTTTTTTTAATTTTTCTGAATTAAACGAAGCCTGAAAGGCTTCAACAACAATAGCCCCGCATTGCAATGCGGGGGTAACAGATTTACGTATAATTCCACAACAATACAAGTGTTGAATAGATTAATATATTAAGGAAAATACATTTTTCAGAGTCTAGATTTAAAAAATAGAACCAAACTATAAAGTCCATTTTCAGATTAATAATTGTGTCATATTGATATTTCATTCAACCCTTTCAGGGTTGTAAATACGAGTCACAATCCAATAATAACCCCGCATGCAATGCGGGGCTATTATTATTCAAGCCTTTCAGGCTTTTCACAACGAATAAATTTTCCTAAAATCCTCAGAAAGCTCTGTGTCTTCTCTCTGTGTTCCTCTGTGGTTAAGTGTTATATACATTAACCACAATATCTTAATATTAGCAATCATTTGTTTTCTCCAAAATTTGGTGCTAATTTGTAGAACTTAATAGCAATCATTTGGATAGTTTTTGGGATTTATTTAAACCGGAAGAGCTCATACGATTTGGAGGATTATTTATGCTCCTACTCATCATATTTTTGGAGAATGGCATTTTCTTTGGTTTTTTTCTGCCAGGCGATTCCTTGCTATTTACCGCCGGCCTGCTTTGTTATTTAGGTATATTGGATGTAGAACTCTCTTACCTTATTGTTTATATTGGCTTTGCAGGAATTGCAGGTTATTATGCCGGCTATTGGTTTGGCTTTCATACTGGCGAGGCTTTATATAAACGAAAGGATAGCCTCTTCTTTAAAAAGAAATACATTACCACTGCCGAAGATTTTTATAAAAAATATGGTGGTGTTGCCCTCATACTTGGTAGGTTTCTCCCAATTATCAGAACCTTTGCGCCCATATTAGCAGGGGTAGTAAAGGTAAAGCCACATATTTTTTTATTCTTTAATGTGTTGGGTGCATTTTTATGGCCGCTTACCATTGTAAATGCGGGCTATTTTGTTGGACAATTAATTCCCAATGCACTCGATTATTTGGATTGGGTTATTGTGGTCTTTATTTTAGTAACCTCCATTCCTATCTATAGTTCGTTTAGAAAAGAACGAAAAAGAAAAAAGGAAGAACAAGCAACAAATGATGCTGAATGACCTTCTTGGTGTAAATATTAAAATTGTTGACACGGCCAAACTCCAAGTTATAAATTTCATTCAAAGAATCTCTGATGATTGATTAGTTACTTTGCTTTTCCTCAATAATGAACGTGATCTATCAAAGTACCAATTTTTTTGCGCTGCATGCGCTTAAAATCTCATGTATTGTTACAGCTAAAATGATTAAATCCTGATCCCATTTATTAAATAATTCATTTGCTGTTAATCGTAGCTATAAATAAATCAGATTATTTTGTGAATTATAAAGGATAATTGAAATAATTAGCCTTAAGGTATGTTAATTTGTATGCTCAATGATGCAAACTGGTAAACTAATTCTTATTCCTACGCCAATTGGCAACCTCGAAGACATTACCTTGAGAGGCCTTAGAATGCTCAAGGAGGTAGATGCTATATTGGCCGAAGATACTCGCCAAACGCTCAAGTTGCTAAATCACTACCAAATTAATAAGCCGCTTTGGAGCTACCATGCACACAACGAACACAAAAATATTGCTCACTTAATCAAAGAATTAGCCTCAGGCAAAATTCTTGCTTTGGTGAGTGATGCGGGCACACCTGCTATTAGCGACCCAGGTTTTTTACTGGTGCGCGCGTGTTTAAAGGAAGGAATTGCTGTGGA
Source organism: Chitinophaga pinensis (assembly GCA_945875195.1). Classification (GTDB taxonomy): domain Bacteria; phylum Bacteroidota; class Bacteroidia; order UKL13-3; family UKL13-3; genus B1. The sequence goes on from CAMCJW010000044.1 coordinate 12,407, forward strand.
GTGTTTACCCGGTGCTACCGCTTTTGTGCCTGCTTTGGTAAAGAGTGGCTTGCCTTCCGATGCTTTTATATTCTTAGGTTTTTTGCCAGAGAAAAAAGGCAGACAAACCGCCTTTCAACAACTTAGCGCCATTGAATATACCATGATTTTTTATGAGAGTCCGCACCGTTTACTCAAAACCCTTACCCAGTTGGCAGAGTATTTAGGTTCAGACCGAACTGCTAGCGTGAGCCGTGAGCTAACCAAAATGTTTGAACAAACTGTAAATGGAAGCTTAGCAGAATTGCTACAATATTTTTCAACCCACCCAATTAAAGGAGAATTTGTCATTGTTGTTGAAGGTAAAAAATAAGCACTTAGCCTACTTCATACTCAGTATCTCGTCGGCTTTACTTTTTGTTTTGGCATTTCAGCCATTTAAAATATTGCCATTCATTTTTGTAGCATTTGTGCCTTTGCTCCTGCTTGAACAGCGTATTAGGCAAGAACAAGCAAACTCAAAGGCGTGGCTGTTTGCTTACACTTGGTTGAGTTTTTTACTATGGAACATAGGCTCGGTATGGTGGATTTGGAATGCCAGTGCAGGTGGTGCCATTGCAGCATTTATCATCAATAGCCTGCCTATGGTATTGCCCATGATGTTGTTTCATGCGCGCAATAGAATTACGGCAACACCAAATTACTGGTACTTTATTGCTTGTTGGATTTCGGTGGAGCTATTGCAATTTAATTGGGATTTGGCTTTCCCTTGGCTGATCCTAGGCAATGTATTTAGTTATTTGCCTGCAACCGTTCAATGGTACGAATTTACCGGTGTTTTGGGCGGTTCGTTTTGGGTATTGTATGCCAATACACAAGTGCATCAACTCTTAAAAATATGGCCTGAATCCAATGCGATACAACGCAGAAATTTGGCTTTGAATAAAGTTTTTTTCTTACTGCTTACACCCTTGTTTTTATCTTGGTATGTGAACTCTGAGTCAGTAAACAGGGTGAGCAAAACAGTAGATGTTATTATGGTTCAGCCCAACCTAGATCCTTACACAGAAAAGTTTGGCGGCGTAAGCGCTCATGAGCAATTGGTATCTATGTTGCAATTGGCCGAAACCAAATTAGATAGTGAAGCACAATTTATTTTATTACCAGAAACTGCTTTGCAAGGCGGACTATCAGAAAACAACTTAGAACAAGAAACCTTGATTCAAATTTTGCGAGGTTTTTTAAATGCACATCCGCATATAACCATTTTGAGTGGCATGGATTCTTACAGGTTATACGATAAGGATGATAAGAAGACGCTTACTGCTCGAAAATTGAGAAACTCAGAAGAGTATTTCGACTCTTATAACACAGCTTTGCAAATGAGTAACTATGATAGTTTGCAAATTTATCACAAAAGCAAATTGGTGCCAGGGGTAGAGAAAATGCCATACCCAGCCATTTTTGGGTTCATAGAAAAGTATGCCATCAATTTGGGTGGCACCAGTGGTAGTTTGGCGAGCGATGGCGAAAGCAAAATTTTTACGAATTATCAAAAAGTGACCTTGGCCCCAATAATTTGTTACGAAAGTGTATTTCCAGAATTTACTGCTTCCTATGTTAAAAAGGGAGCCGATATTTTATGCATCATAACCAACGATGGTTGGTGGGGAAATACGCCTGGCTATCGCCAACATTTTGATTTTGGAAGGCTCAGAGCCATTGAAAACAGAAGGGC
>CAMCJW010000045.1 GCA_945875195.1 Chitinophaga pinensis
GGATCGAGCAATGCGCCCATGTCTATTGATATACCTGAGCCAAATGAAAGCCAATTATATTTAAACAAGATGATAGCTGCGAAACCGTTTTTGGCCAAGTCTGCCGTTACAAAATAGTTGATGGCTGTTTGAACCGATAACAAACAGGAGATGGCCATGAATGCAGTTGCGATAATGCCTGCTAAATTTTTAAGCCATGATGAGCTGTTACCAAAAATTCCTAACAACAAAAATGCTAGCAATGGCAAACCTGGTATCAATAAAATAGTAGTAATGCTGCTCATAATTAATATTTCATTTCGTTCGCCTCTTCTACATCAATAGAATTGTGACTGCGGTATAGGTTAATAATAATTGCAATGGCAACTGCCGCTTCTGCAGCAGCGATGGTTATAATAAATATGGAGAAGAATATGCCATCTATGTTTTGTGGATACAAGTATTTATTGAATGCAACAAAATTGATGTTCACACTATTGAGCATTAACTCAATCGACATCAAAATGGTTATGAGGTTTCTTCTTGTAAAGAAGCCATATACCCCAATAAAAAATAAAGCGGTGCTCAATAAAATGATATGTGTTAATCCAATAGGCATCATTGTGTTTCCTCCTTTTTAATTTTCATAGCAATTACAATACAGCCAATCAAGGCAGCTAACAACAGCATACTCACTGTTTCAAACGGTAAAATAAATCCGCCATCTCCAGTATTCAGCATGGCCATTCCAATTTTATCCATGTTTGGGTCAAACACTACATTACTGGCTGAACCAAAATTGTGGTGAAGCAAAATATTGGCAGTAAATGCTAGTGCAAATAAACTAGCAAAGGCAGCTGGTAGTGTTCTACTCTTGAGAGCTACAGGCATTTCATCTCCTGCTTTTTGGGTCAGAAAAACACTAAAAATAATGAGTACCACTATACCTCCAACATACACCACAATTTGAATGGCAGCTATAAATTCTAAGTCCATCCAAAAGTACAAAGAAGCAATACCTACCAATGAAAACAATAACCAAATAGCCGCCCTAAAAATACGGTTGGTGGTAACAGCCATTATCCCGGTTCCAAGTATATAGGCAGCAATTAGGTAAAAGATTATTTCTTGTACATTCATTTATTCAACTCCTTCTCTTAATTTAGATCCAGGAAAATTCAATTGTTTGGTTAACAACCTGCGATCATAAACACTGTGTTCAAAATTTTGCGACATTTTTATAGCATCTGTGGGGCAGGCAACAATACACAAATTACACATGGTACATAGTTCTAAATGATACACAAATGAATCTATGGCCTTTTTCTTTTTGCCTTCGGGTGTAATATCAAACTTGTTTAAAATTTTGATGGTACCATTTGGGCAAGCTAATTCGCAGGCCGAACAACCGGTACAGGCGTGTTCATTTTGTGCATCATGCGTCATTACCACTTCGCCTCTAAAACGATCGGCCATTTTTGCCTTAAATTCTGGATACTCTTCGGTTATTACTTCTTTGTTATGGGTAAGGTAATAACCTGTGCGTTTCATGCCAATGAGCAACGAACTAACGGCACCATATACTTCTTTTATGTAATTACTTAAAAAGCTCATTTATATTAAAAATGCCATCCTTTTATGGCAATTAAAGTCATGACCAATAAATTTAACATACTAATTGGGAGCAGGTATTTCCATTCTAAGTTCAATAGCTGATCTACGCGCAACCGGGGGAAGGTCCAACGGAACCACATAATTAGAATAATTAAGAAAAATGTTTTACCAAAGAACCAAATAGACGAAGGAATAAAATCCATTACATGGTTAAAAGCTTCCCAATTTCCAATATGAAATGGCATCCAACCTCCAAAGAAAAGGGTAGCACCAATGGCGCAAACAATAAAAATATTGATGTACTCTGCCAAGAAAAATAAGGCAAATCGCATGCCTGCATACTCTGTATGGAAACCTCCAGTTAATTCCGATTCTGCTTCAGCCAAATCAAAAGGAGCCCTGTTTGTTTCGGCGGTTACTGCTATGATATAAATTACAAAGGCAACTATTGCGGGTATATGTCCTTTAAAAATCCACCAGCCATTTTCTTGAGAAGCTATGATATCTTGTAGGTTCAAGCTACCAGTTAATACAATGATGGAAAGAATAGCCATACCTGCAGATAGCTCATAACTTACAATTTGAGCACCACTTCGCATAGCGCCAAGCAAGGAATATTTATTGTTACTTGCCCAACCTGCCATCAAAATTCCTATAACAGATAGGGAGGAAACTGCAGTAACATAAAATACACCAATATTGATATTCCAAATTTGTACGCCTCTGGCAAATGGGAGTGGAGCCAATAACAACATGGCTGTTATCATCACAATAAATGGAGCCAATTGATACAAAAATTTATCTACGCTATTTGGCATAAAACTTTCTTTAACAATCAACTTTAAAGTATCTGCAGTGGTTTGAAAAATACCAAATGGGCCAACTCTATTCGGACCTTTTCGTATTTGAATAAAGGCAGAAACTTTGCGCTCTAAGTATACAAGCACCAACCCAAGAGTGGCAAATAATGTAATGGCAAAAAAAGCTATGAGCGTCATTTCTAATAGCATCACCATGTTTTGGTTCAGCATGCTACTGAGCCATTCATGAAAACTATTAAGGATATTTTCTATACTAAACATGTTACTTGCATTAGCGGTCTATATCTGGAATTACTAAATCAAGGGTTCCCATTACCGAAACCAAATCACCAATTTTATGGCCTTTGACCATGTGGTTGAGTGCGCTTAAATTGGAGAATCCTGGTGAACGGAATTTTATTCGGTAAGGAGTTGTGCCACCTTCACTCACAATGTAAACACCTAACTCACCTCTGGCAGTTTCTAACCTGGTATAGAATTCGCCTTTTGGTAATTTCAATACGGCTTTTGTTTTGGCTTGAAATTCTCCTTCAGGTATATTGTCTATTAATTGCTCAATGATATGAACCGATTCTTCCATCTCTCGCATCCTAACCATATAGCGGGCGAATGAATCTCCTTCAGTTTCTAAAATTTCTTTGAATTGTATATTTTTATAAGCGCTGTAGGGATATATTTTTCTAATATCGCAACTCAATCCGCTTCCACGGGCGGTTGGGCCGGTACAGCCATAACTAATAGCATCTTCTTTACTTAATATTCCAATTCCTTTGGTTCTATTTTGAAAAATTACATTGTCAGTTACCAACTCATGGTATTCGCCAATTTTGCTTTTAAATTGAACAATAAACTCCTTCACCTTTCGCTGAAAATCTGGATGTATATCTGCCATTACACCGCCGGGTACAATGTAGTTCATGGTAAGTCTTGCGCCGCAAGTTTCTTCCATAATGTCTGTTATCATTTCTCTTTCGCGAAATGCATAAAAAAATGGGCTCAATGCGCCAAGGTCCATGGCTAAAGATCCCCACCACAATTGATGGGAGGCCAGGCGTGTAAGTTCACTGATGATAATTCTAATAACCTCTGCTCTTTCTGGTACTTCAACTTGCAAACCTTTTTCAACCGTAAGCGCACAGCCATGGTTATTCATGTGTGCAGAAAGGTAATCCATTCTGGAGGTTGAATAAATAAATTGCCTATAGCTTAAACTCTCACACATCTTTTCAATTGAACGATGTATGTACCCAATATTTGGGTCGAGGTTTAAAATGGTTTCTCCATTAACAGTAATAAATAGGTGCAAAACACCGTGTGTTGACGGGTGTTGCGGACCAACATTCAAAACCATATTACCCTCAGGTGTTGTATCGACCACGTTGCGCATAACTATAATTTGATCATATTAATTGGGTCGTGGTAATCTTTGCGAAGCGGGTATCCCACCCAATCTTCGGTTAGCAGTAACCTGCGTAAATCTGGGTGGTTCAAAAATTGAATGCCAAATAAATCATAAACTTCTCGCTCTAGCATCTCAGCAGTTTTATAAAATTTCACCACGCTTTCAATTTGGGGAATTTCTCTATCAACCTTGGCTTTTAACACCATGCTATGTCTAAATTGAGTGGAACTTAAATGGTAAACCATTGTAAAATGTGTTTTCCAATCAACGCATGTTTCACAAAATAGGTAATTAAAATCCCAATTATCTGAGCCTTTCAATTTTTCTATTACCTCCAGAAGTTGCGTACTTTCAATGCTCATTTCAGGCCAGTCTGAACCTATTGCAATTGTTGCTTCAGGAAAGCCAGTTTGCAGGGAGTTTAGTAAGGGTTCATTTTCCATATTCTTCCGACATTTTACTGCGAATTTGCTCGCGGGTCAAACCACTTTTAATCTTCTCTTGCAAGGTTATTAATGCATGTAGCAATGCTTCTGGTCTTGGCGGACAACCAGCTAGGTATACATCTACTGGAATCACGTGGTCTGCACCCTTTACCACTGAATAGGTATTGTAAAAAAATGGTCCGCCACTGGTTGCGCAAGCGCCCATTGCTATTACATATTTAGGTTCAGGCATTTGATCAAATAAACGCTTGAGTACAGGCGCCATTTTGTTTACGATGGTGCCAGATATAATGATAACATCTGCTTGACGAGGTGATGCCCTAAACACCTCAAATCCAAACCTAGAAAAATCGTATTTGGCAGAGGCTACGCTCATCATTTCAATGGCACAACACGAGGTTCCAAAAACCAATGGCCATAAGGAGTTGGATCGAGCCCAATTAATCACATCATCTAAAGAACTTAATAATATGCCACCACCGGGTGTTTCGTGAATGGTGCCAGGAAACGGCGTGCTTGGTTCGCTTACTTTTACATCCATTTTAATGCTCCTTTTTTGTGGGCGTATAAAAATCCCATGAATAAGATAAAAATGAAAACTATTATTTCAAATAGGGCCATCATGCCTACCTTTTTTGCAACAACTGCCCAAGGATACATGAATACCAACTCAACGTCAAAAATAAGAAAAATGAGGGCAAACAAATAATAGCCAACATTGAACTGATTCCAGGGTGAACCTTCAGTGCGAATGCCACATTCGTAGGTTTCACCCTTTTGAGGATTGGTACTTCCTTTATTTAAAAATTTGGCAAAGGCCAAGCCACCTGCTGAGAAGACAACGGCTGCAAAAATGAGTGCAATTAATGAACCTGATCCCATACTTATTTTTTTATAAATTTTATTACTTTGAAACCAAAGATGCATAAAAAAATGCTTGTTTTCACATGATAATTTTCATTGAGTAATGGAAACAAGATTGATAAGCTATATAAGGCGAAAAAGTAATATGTTCCTGAATGGAAAATTAATAAAAATTTATCAAAAAAAATAGCCATAACGGCTATTTAAATTTTTTAGTAAGGATTGAGCCTTACTAAGTGTAAATTTCAACAATGTCTCTGATCTTTTTTGTATGAGCCTCTTTTTTATCTTTTCTCAATGCTTTTGCACTTTGCGTAAAGTAATGATGAGTGCTTAAAAACTTTAATTGTAAACGGTTCCAATCATTTTCGTTTGTAAGGATTCCAAAAGCCTCAAGCTCCTTATAAAGGTTATAGCCAATTTCCCAAAAATCATCTCTACCCAAATAATCCAAATCTGCATCACATATTATTTTCTCCAAAATATTGTTTGGTTTTTGTGGTATTTTAGTGGCCATTATCATTCCACAAATTATATGGATGTCCGACTCATTATAATCAAATTGAGGCAAGAATTTTTTAGCAATATCACATCCTAATTCTTCGTGGCCATCACTCTGAATGGTAAAGCCAGAATCGTGAAATAATGCTGCTGTTTTTAATAGTAAAGTGTCATTCTCCGAAATTTTTTCCATCTCTGCATATTGAATAGCGGCATTCAGCACATCTATAACATGGTTGAAGCTATGGTAATAGAGGTTAGTGGGCAGTTCATTTTTTAATTTTTCTAAAATAAACGTTTCAGCTGCTAGGATATTCATGTGTATTATCTGGGTTAGATTTAATATATTATTTTGAAAACGAATTTATTGTTAAAAACGGAAAGTACTATTGCAGCATAATCATAAAAGCATACCAAATAATAAATAATTTCATTTAAAAGTCTATGTTCTTGTTCAAAATATCCTTTCTTGCTCTAGCAACGGGTAATTCTGTGCCATCGGCCAAAATTACAGATCCGCCGTCTGTTTTAATATAGCGTTTTAAATACTCTTTGTTGATTAAGTGCGATTGATGTATTCGCAAAAAATTGTATTGTTCTAATACCAATTCAAACTCCTTCAAGGTTTTTGAAACTATGATCTTTTTACCTCCAGATAAATAGATTTTAGTATAATTATTATCTGCCTCACACCGTATTATTTCTTCGACACTTAAATACTCAATAGCATCATTATTTTTTACAGCAAATTTAGGTTTATGGGAACCTTGCGCTTTCATGTTGAACAGCAATTCTTGCAAACGCATATGATCATGGTTGTGCATTAAATTTTCTGTTACTTTTTCAATGGCATTTTTTAGCTCGGGCAAGTTTAAGGGTTTTAACAAATAATAAACTGCACTATATTTAATGGCATCAATGGCAAATTTGTCGTAAGCGGTTGTAAAAACAACTTTAGGCCAAGGTTTGGGAAGCTTTTCTAATACTTCAAAGCCGTTTAACTTAGGCATTTGAACATCCAAAAATAATAGGTTGGGTTGAAGCGAAGCAATTTCATCAATTGCATCAACCGGTCTGGTATTTTTACCCACCACAGTTATTTCGGGGAAATGTTTATAGAGGTATATTTCCAATACTTCTATGGCACTATACTCGTCATCTAAAATATATGCTTTCATACTTAAATGGTATAATCTTCTGTTTTTTTAAATTTCAATATTACTGCAGTTCCTACCGAAATTTCACGGCTATCCTTGAGATCGATGAAAGATAATTCTGCATTTATATCCAAAAATACCAATCGGTCTCTTACCAAGTTAATGCCATATGATTTTTTCTTCAGTTTTTTTTCTGTGGCTGTTGCCTCTCTTCCAACGCCATTGTCTCTGATTTCACAAATCAATTTTCCATTATCCTCACTGATGTTTAAATTGAGCTTTCGCATTCCCTCTTCTTTGTGCATTAACCCATGCCAAATTGCATTTTCTAGAATGGGTTGAAAAATTAAGGGCTGAACCAAAACTTTTTCGGGTTGTATGCCTGCTTCAATAGAAACTTCATATACAAATGTATGTTCAAACCTCAATTGCTCTAGCTCTACATAAATTTGAAGTGCTTCCAATTCTGTGGCCAAAGTAATACGCTCATGGTTGGAGTTATCCAAAACCAATCGCATCAATTTGGCAAACCTGCCTAAATAATCTGAGGCAATATCTGTTTCATTTTTTAGGATATATCGGTTAATGCTGTTGAGTGAATTAAAAATAAAATGAGGGTTCATTTGGGCTCTGATAGCCCGCAAATCAGATAACATTACCTGTTTGGCAAAACTCGACATTCGGCGTTGAAGTATATAATTGAACGTCCAATAAATAAATGTTGCTACAATGAGTATGAAGCCTAAAATTAAAAAACCTTTTGTCATTCTTTGATTAATTCAAAAAATGAAAAGTAATAGATTTATTTAACTCTTTTCAATTTACTTATTATTTGGTCGTTTTTAACGAGAATTTGGTAGGTTCAAGCAATTAATGACAATATAAATAATCAAAGTTTAATTGCTAGCGTAGGGAATTCTGCCTAAAATAGATCTTCCTAAAGTTATTTCATCTGCATATTCTAGTTCACCTCCAACAGCAATACCTCTAGATATGGTGCTTATTTTTACCTGCAGTGGTTGTAGCTTCCTCGATAAATAAAATACAGTGGTATCTCCTTCCATGTTTGCACTCAAAGCCATGATTATTTCTTTGGCATCCATTTCTTTTGCGCGCTTTAGTAAACTTTCTATTTTTAATTGCTCTGGTCCTATACCTTGAATAGGGTTGATTAAACCACCTAAAACATGGTAAGTACCGTAAAATTGATTGGTATTTTCAATGGCCATTACATCTCGTAAATCCTCCACTACACAAATGCTTTGTTGATCGCGCTTTGGGTTATTACAAATATTGCAATATTGGGCATCGCTTACATTGTTACATCGTTCGCAAAATCTAATTTCTTTCCGCAATTTAATTATGGCTTCTCCCATTTTGGTAACTTCTGTTTCTTCCTGTTTCAATAAAAACAAAACCATTCGCAGGGCAGATTTCTTGCCAATGCCTGGAAATTTGGATAATTCGTTTACAGCCTCTTCTATGAGTGCAGATGGATAATTCATGCGTGTACAATATTAGTAGAATTGTGATGAATATGTTTCAACAGATCTGTATTTTTACCCACCATTTTTTTACCATGATAGACTTAAATTTAATCTGCCAACAAGCCCGCATTATTGCCAAAGAGGCGGGAGCACTTATAAGAACAGAACGCAAGAGCTTTTCCATGGGTGCGGTTGAGGTAAAAAGCTTTAACCAACTGGTGAGTTATGTTGATAAATCTGCTGAGGAGCTTTTGGTAAAAGGCCTTCATCAAATTTTACCTGAGGCAGGTTTTATTACCGAAGAGAATACCATTGCTACAGAACAAAAAGAGTGGATGTGGATCATAGACCCTTTAGATGGAACCACCAATTTTATTCATGATTTACCTGTTTATAGTGTGAGCATTGGACTTTTACACCAAGATAAAATTAAAGTAGGGGTTGTTTATGAAGTTAACCACGATGAATTATTTTATGCTTGGCAAGGTGGGGGAGCTTGGCTAAATGGCAGAGCTATTCATGTAAAAACCAATCCAGAATTAGGTAAATCATTGCTTGCAACCGGCTTTCCCTATTACGATTTTAAAGCCATGGAGCAATACCTCAATACTTTAAAATATTTCATGAAAAGCACCCAAGGCATGCGCAGAATGGGAAGTGCTGCAGTAGATTTAGCCTATACCGCTTGTGGTCGTTTCGATGGATTTTTTGAGTATGGTCTAAGTCCTTGGGACATTGCTGGAGGTATTTGTTTAATTGAAGAGGCGGGTGGTATTGTTACCGATTTTGAAGGCAACTCAAACTGCCATTTTGGTAAAGCAATCATCGGCGCCTCAGCCGCCATTTATCCTGAATTTTTTGCCGTAGTTTCCGAAAATTTAGGTCAGAAATAGCGCTATTTTTTTCTAATCAGCATCATGCCATCTCTGAGTGGCAGCAACATGCAATCAACTCTTGGATCAGCCTGAACCTTTTTGTTAAAGGCATCTAGCAGCTGGGTATCTTTGTCTTTTGCCAATGATTTTTCATCTATTACCTTGCCGCTCCACAATACATTGTCTGCTAAAATTAATCCTCCTGGCGCAAGCTTGTCAATAATTAAATCAAAGTATTTTGAATAGCTCGCTTTATCGGCATCTATAAATACCAAATCAAAAGTTTGTGGCAAAGTGCGAATGACTTGATAAGCATCTCCAATAATCATTTGAATTTTATTTTCAAAGCCTGCTTCCTTCACAAAATGATGAACCATGTCTTCTAATTCTGGATTCACATCTATGGTTATTAACTTGCCACCTTCTGCCAAACCTTCTGCCAAGCACAAGGCAGAGTAGCCCGTATAAGTGCCAATCTCTAAAATATATTTGGGTCGAACCAAAGCGCTAATCATAGCCAAAAATCTGCCTTGTAAATGGCCGCTCAACATACGTGGTTGTAGTACTTGCGCATGTGTGGCACGGTTTAGTTTTTTAAGAACTTCGGGTTCTTCAGTACTGTGCAATTCACAGTAAGCTTGCAAGGCCTCAGCTAAAAACTCCATAACTATTGTATTGTATAACGAACCGAAAAACCGCCAGTAGTAATTATCGTTGGGAATGAATTAGAGGTATAAGGATTTGTTTTTCTACGATCATAGAAAATCCGCAACATCAATTTTTCATTGATCATGTAATCTATGGTAGGCTTAATACTAATTACTCGCTGACCAGATACCGGCTCACTTGTTGGCCTGTCGAGGTTTTGCACCAATGTTTGGTTTTCTCTAATGGTAAAATCAAACCTAAAACTAATATCATTGTTCACCATTTTCTTTCTTCCCCCTATGGTAAAAGGCAATACCAATTTGTTGGTTCTATAGCCAAGACCAAAAACAAATTCTTCACCTCTTTGCTCATTTAATTGCCTATTTCCTAAGGCTAAATTTAAGGTTCGGTCTTTGTTGTATTTAAAACTGGTGGTAATATTATTAACCAAGGTTACATCAATTCCAATGAGCGGTCCAAATCTTTCGGTGAGCGATATTTGCCTTATCACATAAGCGGGTGCAAAGTCATTGCTAATTGTGGTATTTCGGGCAGTATCCATCACCGTTTGAAAGCCTGCAACATTGTAGTTACTTTGATAAGATGATTGTATATTTACATTGGATGCATATTCTTTGATTGATTTCAATTTACTCAATCCGTTATAGGTTATTTTCCAATTTGGAATAGGAATATTTTGAAAAGCAGTGAGGGCAATACTTGAAGTTGAAACGCCTCTATAGGCCGAGAGAAATGCAGGAATTAATACGTCTTGTTGGTATGGACCATAGCCCTCAGGAAATGAATCGCCCAACATGGGAATTCCTTTTTCTTGTGCCAATCTTTTGGCTATATCATAACGGTTATTTTCAAATTGTTTAAACACTTCGGTAACGCCATTCTTGTCTTCTTTTGAAAAAGCTGTTCTAATGATGCTGGTTGTAATGCTGTAACTTCCCATTTCTATGGGCGTTCCAAAATCCCTATAAACATTGCTGTCTTCATCAAATCGGAAATAAGCTGTTAAATTTCTTGAGTATGTTTTAGAAGCATTCAATTCAATTCTAAAATCTTCAATAGGCTCAAGTTGTGCCCTAGCTGTGAGTGCCTCCTGGTAATTTTGGATATAAGGATTAACAATGCGCGGGTCTTTGCTGATCCAACCTTTGTCTGCTGCCTTGAACCTAAAATTAGGATCTTGCATGCCAAAAATAAAGTCGGCACCTGGCGCGCCATTATCAAAATTCTGGCCAAAATATTGTGGTTTAGGATAAAATCCTGGTAAGGCTGTTCCTCTTGTAGTGCTATATGTTCCACCCGCATTTTTAACCATGGTTAATAGCCTCACGGGAATTGAAATCCACATCGGATATTTGTCTCTGGTTTTGTCTTCTTTCTCTTCTTTTACTTTCTTGCCTTTTTCAAGTTGCTGCTGTGGTTTAGGCTTGGGTGCCGAAGCTTGTTTTGGATTGGTGATTTTTCTATAAGCACCAAATTTATTGTAGAATTGCACAAAGTTTAAATTCAAATTCCATTGTTGCTGTTGCGAGTTTTGAATGGTATTTCCTAAGCTATCTGCCGCTGGAGGCGCCTGTAACCACTGGTAGTTAGCAGAATAGTTATAAGTAAACTGACTAACCCATTGCATGTAAGGAATTTTGTTAACTGGGATATTAAAATTGGCCCTAACCGTTTGGTCAAATTTAGTCATCCTACCTCCTTCGTAGAAGTTTTGTTTAATAATTTCTTGTTTCTCGGGAGTGTTTTTACTTATTTCTCCATCTGGTTCATCTACCCTTGCATCTGCAGTTGCGTTATAATCAAGTTTAATGTTTTTGCTTAAATCGTAACGCAATTCATAATACCTGCGCATGGTAAAAAGCTTGTCGTATAAAATGGGTAACTTGGTTTCTCTACTGTCGTTGTTTCTATTCAATAACGCTCCATACCTTCTGTCTGCCTCTATTCTAAAACCCCAGCTCGCTGGCAAGTAATTAAAATTAAAATCTTTGATGAGTTCTAGATTTTTGTTCTTAATAAAATTAAATGGCGTAACGGGGTTGTTTACAAAATTGTATGAGTATCCCAGCAAACCCCTGTAATTCTCTACAGTATTGTATTCCAAGGTTTGATTTCTTCTAAACAATTGGGTGTAGGAATAAGTAAAATTAAAGTTCTCAATATCCCACAAATAGGCTCGTTTTGACCCAACCCTGTTTTTGCGAACGTTGGTGAAGTTGAAACTTTTACGCATACTATAATCATCGGAGGCCCTACTTATTTGGTCGCTGCGTTCTGGGTTAATTGTTTCATCTATTTCCTTTTGAAGCTTGGTATCTGGGTTGAGTGGATTATACAATGGGCGTATAATTGTACTTCCATAAGAAAAGAAAAATGGAATAGATATACCAGATTTTTTAGGAAAAAACTTACCTAATTCAAAGTTGGTTTGGATATCATAAACATAATTATCAGCCAAACTCCTTTCAATTAATTTTTTATCAATGCCACCCCAACCAACACCTTTGTAGTTACCACTCAATTGAACATTTCCAAAATCTGCTAGCTTAGCCAAAATCCTGCCTGTTGCAGCATCTCCGCCTTGCGTGTTAAAATCTGTCATCCTAAGCTCATTGAACCAAACTTCTGCGCATTTAGGAAGCCCATCGTCTGTAGTCTCGCCTGGTCTTCTCTTTGGGTTACGCACACCCATCATCATTACTTTGAGCTGACTAAAATCTGGCATACCCACAACGGTATAAGTTGCGTTTCCAACTTTTCTGCTGTACGGAGCGGTAAAAGCAAAACTGGCATTGGTTCGAGCAATTTTGGTGTTAATCATTTCCTCTAACACAATGGTCATTTCATTTTCAGATGGCCAAATTGCTGCTGGATCGCTGGCGCCACTAGCTGTATATTTTAGAGGAATTTCAAATTCGTAATAGTTATTGGTTAAATCGGTACCAAAACGGAAAAATGCAGTTATTTCGTCATTTTTAAGATCTGCACCTTCTGCATGCACAAACATCTTTAACTTCTTGTATTGCCTCAAATCAACATTGGTATTTTTAAATACGCCTCTTGCATCACCATCTTTTAAATTACAAGTAAGTAAACTAATAGATTGCTCATTTTGTTGAATACTATTTGGGGAGCTAAAATCAATTTCGCGCTGTATGCCTGGAGGTACAACATAAATAATGGGTTTCCTTTGGCCATTCTTTTCAATATTCACAGTTGAAACCACAAATTGGGTATTGTCAGTAGGGTCAACCGGTTTGTGCTCTCCACCAGCCTCTAAATTGGTTAAGTACTTTCTCCAATCTGCCCTAACCAACTGTAATGATGCAAAACGCATCACAACTGGCTCGCTAAATCCGCGCATATACATCCTAATAAAACGGATTGATTTAAAATCATTGATATCGCCAACCTTGCGTTCAAACTCACGAACAGGAATTTTTAGTTGGTACCATCTTTCTGGGGCATAATCGCCATTGATAAATCTAGCATTGGCAGTAAGTGTATCTGTTACGTAATTTCTGCCTATGGTAAATGCATCCCTAGCAATCTCTACCTTATATTGAAAATATTCTTCTACACCATTTACTGTATAGTCTTTATTCAAATCTTCATTATCGGGCACATTGGTGCTTGCCGTTGGATAGGTTTCTGTAGATTGGTTAACAGTAGGCGAATTGCCTTGGTGCCTATTGAATTTTTTATATCTATCTAATAATCCAGTTTCAGCAGCATCATAATCTTTTCCCAAATAATATTTGTAATTGTCATTAGATGGATCGGCTTCTGCATTGGTATAAGCAGTAGAGGTTGGTCCAAATTTGTTCAATACTTTTTGCAAATATTCTTGCTGGAAAAAACGCTTTTCCGCATCATCATTTAATCCATCCAAGCCTATATCTTGGTTCTTTCTTATATCTGGGTTGGCATCAAAAGCATAATTGATTACTGGTATACGTGGCACCAATCCCCAAATGGTGGTATCTGCTTGAGATATTTGTTCAGGAGAATTGTCTTTAGGTAAACCATTTTCAGCCGATCTCCTATTGTCTCTTAAAATGTCTTCCGAAATATTTCCTAGGTTCAAATAGAGGTATCCTTTATCTATACTTGATGGCTTATCTGCAAAGGGATCCATTACCCACATTTCAATATAATCTATATTGGCTTGCTCAAAATCATTTTGGTCAATTTTGCGCATAATACCACCCCAATTCGATTTAGGATTTCTTAAAGTACCATCTAGGTTTAAGTCGTTAACATTGTAATTATAAATTCCTTTTTCACTAGGGTAAAATGCCAA
>CAMCJW010000046.1 GCA_945875195.1 Chitinophaga pinensis
TTGAATAAAAGCAGATAGTTTTTTGTTATAACGATAATCAATTCCAAAGTTAAGGTCAACAAATGGGTTCATTTTAAAGTCATTACTAACTACAGAGCCATCTGTTCTTTTTGCGTCTAATCTGCCATAGCGCAATCCCCAATAAATGATATCCAATTTAACAAGGAATTTATCAGAGATATTATAGGTACTATTCAATTTAGTTTCAAATTGTGGTCGGGTATAAGGTTGTGCCACATTTGTAAGTTTGTAGTTTAAAATATTTGCAATAATCCCCATTCTAAACTTTTCATTCCATTGATGTTGCAGTCCAATAGAAATGGTTGATAGCTTAGATTTTCCTGTGTCATAAACCAGAATTTGTTCTGCTGTAGCCGAATCTGTGCTGTAGAAAGTTAGGTTTTCAATTTTGGCCGCATTGAAAGAAATGAGGAAACTAGTTTGTTGGCCTAACTCGCCTTTAAATCCAAAATAAGCTTCAAGGTTATGGCTGGTATTTCTAAGTGTCATTTGGTTTACAAATGGGTTCTCAGTCCAAACACTTCTATAGGTAATAGGATCAAGCCAACCAGTTAAACCACCATAAACGGTGAGTTTGTTTTTAATAATATGGTAAGCCCCTTCAGCCTTTGGATAGAAATGGAATGTTGAAATAGTTGAATCGCTATTGATGGTTGAATTAAACCCTGCTTTGAGATAGAAATTTTCTGAATTCATGAACAACTGAGGGTTTAAATCAAAATAAATCCTTTGGTAATTGTAATAATCTCCAGCAGTATTTTTAATCATATTATTGTTGAACCTAAGTCCTGTTACCAACTCAAAAGGAAGGTCTGTATTTTGTTTAGAAATTCTGCCTTTTAAAGCAAAGTCATTTTCCTTAAATCCTCCTAAATTATTGAAATTGTAATAATTTAAATCTACCTTATACAATAAGCCAGCACTGTCTTTAGAGTAATTTTGGTAATTGGTTTTAATGTCAACCAATTGATAAATAAACTTTGGGTCTTGGCTCAATGTTAAGGCATCATTAGGCGCACCATATAGGTTCACCCTATTTCTATGGTAATAAGCATCTGCGCCTAGCACACCTTTTGCAATAAATTTTTTGACATATCCATAGGCAGTATTGTTTGAAAAGTTATTGTAATTCTCATCGCCATTACCAGAAAGATGTTTAACAAATAAGCCGGCCTGATAATTTTTGTTTCTTGTAGTATTTAGGTAGGCTTCAAAAAGTGGCATATTAAAATTCCCATAACCAATTTTTATATAATTACCTCTCAATTTTGGGAGCAACATTGTACCTAAGCTCAAGGGTTTAATGGTATAAATGGTAGGTTGAACATGATATTGTGCGTTGGGCAGCGAATAGCTAAAAATTGGTTTAACATATTCTGGTTTTTCAGGATTTGGGTTAACGGGTATTTTTATGGCTTCGGATAAAACAGGTTTAAAGTTCTTTATAACTTCAATTTGATTGTCTTTGATAAGGCTGTCATTTCTTTGGGCCCAAGCATTTGGCATTGCCATAAGCAGGATTCCTAACAATGAAAAAATATAATTCTTAACTGATTTCATATTTATTTGTTATCATTTTGTTTAATCCTAAATTCAATTTGTTTTTGAGATTCGGCATTTTGCTTTTTCTCTAATTCTTCAATTTCTGACAACCTGGTTTTGCATTGAGAAATAATTTCCAGTCCATCGTAATTATCAATTAAACTTTGTAAGGTAGCCTTAGCTTGAAAGAAATCATTTTGTTTGATATAGGTATCGGCAAGCAGCACAAATCCTTTAGCTACCCATGCATCAAAAGCACTAAATTTATCATTCAATTCAAAAATTGTTTTTTGAGATTGTTTGTATTCTTTCTTGCTAAATTGGATAAAAGCAATACCATATTTCGCCTCTGCTCCATAAATATTTTTAGTTTCTTTTAGCACAGCATTGAACGCACTTTGAGCCGAATCAAGCTTATTATTCTTTAGGTAATATCTACCTAAATACGTTTGCGCTTCAATGATTCCATCTTTTTGAGAAATTCCTGAATAAAGATAGCGTTGCGAAACCATAGCTGCCGAGTCTATTTTATTTTGATAGGCACAAGTTCTCATTTGCCCTAACAATGCTACTTGTAGGTTATCCCTATTGCTGGCAATGCGCTCTAATGCAGCAAAATATTCAAAGGCCTTATCATAATTTTTTCGCATGTTCAACAACACTGCGCTCTGCCTTGTGCATCTCTCCGAATATTCACTTCTTAAAGAATTGGCAACATATTCATAGCACACCAATGCCTCATCATATTTTTTTTGTTTATAGTCGCTTTCTGCTTTGTAATAATTGGCTTTTAGTATAAAATAACCACCGGGGAAACGGCTAATATATGAACCAAAGCCTTTGCTAGATTTTTCGTAATTTTCTTTTTGATACAAGTTGAAAGCAGATTCATAACTCAATGAATCTTGGGTAGAGGCTGATACAATTACATTGGGTAATACTCTGATAAAGTTCAGGTATTCTTCACCTTTACCCTGGTTTACAAAAATGTTTTGAACCATTGGCAGGGCTTCTCTTGCCTCTTCACTATTTGGATAATTGGTTATCAATGTTTTTATTTCTTCCAATGCCTCATCATCACGCTTTGTATTGAATAATGCCAATGATTTGTTTAAAATAGATTTTCTCAAATAAATTGACCTTGGGTAATTGGCAATAAGAGATTGAAACGAGGTAATGGCCATTTCATAGTTCTCGGATTTTAAATAAATATCAGCTAATTCAAAAACAGCATCATCTATATAGGGAGATTTAGGGTAGTTCTTTTCCAATGTTTTTAAGGCCGTAATCTTCTCTTCATTTCTGCCTAAAACCCCAAGTATCATTGCTTTTTGGTACAAGCCATAATCTGCACCGTTGAGTTCTTTCTGACCCAAAATGGTATAGTATTCAATTGCTTTATTGTAGTTTTTGTCTGCAAAATAACAATCTGCAGTTCTCAAAACAGCATCAGTATAAACCTCAGGATTGGAAGGTGTTTTTTCTGCATTTAAGTAGGTTGAAAATGCCTCAACAGCTTTTCCATATTGTTCCATTCTTAAATGAACGTAGCCTTCGTTGTAAAAAGACTGATTGTAAAATCTTGTTTCCTTAACGGCGACATTACTTTGGAATTTATGTAAATTTTCTAAAGCCAATTTATTTTGTTGGTCTTTGTAATCTAATTCAGCCAACCAAAAATAGGAGAGGCCTTTTATTTTATTATCATGGTTCTCTTCTGATGATTTTAAAAAGTAGTCATGCGCTTCCTTATAGTTGTTATTCAGGTATAATTCTTCTGCTCTATAATAGGTTACTCTTTGCAAATTGATTAAATCTTGCTTGCTTGGTTTTTTAATTCCCTCAAGAATTTTAATGGATTCTTTGTAGTTTTTTGCATTCAGCAACAAGTTACCTAAATTACCTCTGGCTTCCTCTGTGTATTCACTTTGAGGATAGTATTCCAATAGTTTTACATACCTCGTCATGGCAAATCCTTGTAGGTTTAAATCGTCTGAAACCTTTGCAGAAAAAAACAATGCCGATTCTGCAAGTACGCCTGTTGTATCGTAAACGTAGCAATTTTCAAAAGCCGCCCTAGCTGCAGTTTTGTTGTTGAGTTTGAGGTAAGAATTTGCTAAACCAAATTGCACATAAGGGCTAATGGTATCTGATTTTTTAGTAACTTTTAAAAATTGGCTGATTGCCTTTTCATCTTGGTTGTTTTTTGCATAGCAATATCCCAACATATAATAGTCGTTTTCGCTAGGAACTATTGGAGCGGCGCTCATGAATTTTTCGAGGTGAGGAATTGCAGCGGTATATTCTTTTAATTGATAATGCGATTGACCAACCATACCTGCAACATCATTGGCCACCTCTTGGTTGGTAATGGTGTCGCTAAAACTTATTACCTCTTTATATTGCTTGCGTACAAAATAAATTTGTGCGATATAAACACTGGCTAAAGGACCAAAAGTTTTGTGGTATTTTATTCTAGCAAAATGCTCTAAGGCTTCGTCGTAGGCCCCAGATTTATAACATACATAGCCGTAATAATAATTTGCAGGATCATAGTATTTACTTTTCTCATCTTTGATAGGCTTAAAGGCGTTTTTGGCGTCCTCAAACCTCTCTAATTTAAACAAGGAGTACCCATAAATAAAATGAAATTCTTTTAATTCTGGTCCTGTTAAATATTCGGTTTGAACCAAATCCAATTTTGCAACTGCCTGCTTATTGTTTTTATTTCTATAATGTAATTTACCCAATTGAAACATGGCTAATTTAGCGCGTGTATTGTCTGGATATTTATTGATTATTTGGTTCAACAATGACTCTGCATCTGGATTAAACAATTCCATTGCACAAACGGCAGCATAATACTGTGAATTAATTTGGTTGAGAGGTTGCTGTGTTAATTTTGCATACCAATCAAAGTGCTTTTGAGCGGCAGCAAATTTCTCCTTATCAAAAAGTTCAAGGCCTCTATTGTAATACCTTATTTCGTCGGTGTAGTTAAAAGTTTGTTGGGCTTTTATGCGATGATTGCATAAAATTAAAAAAAGAATAACTACTAAAAGCCTACCCAAAATCCACAATAGATTTTGAGACCATTCCTTATCCCTAAGGAGGTTATTTTTATTTATTTGTAGATTTCGCATGAACTGATTACAACTGCTAACGAATCTAGTTGTAATGGCATAGTCAATGCTTTGGGAATTATCCCCATTTGCCACTTTTGTTATGGGTAATGGGTGAATGATTAGACACTATTTTTAGTCTTTTGGAGCGTTTTTTGGCGATTAAGCAATTTTGCTTCCCACTCTGCATCGTTAAATCCAAGTAGTAGCAGGCTTTCGTTTTCTACGATAGGCCTTTTAATCATTGAGGTGTTTTGTTGCATCAATAGGATGCCAGAATCATCAACTAAGCATGCTGATTTTTCAGAATCACTTAGTTTCTTAAAGGTTGTGCCTTTTGTATTAATGAGTAAATCTATCGGGTAAAATTTCAACCAGATTTTGATATTTTTTACTGTTATTCCTAATTTTTTGTAATCATGAAATTCATAGTCAATATTGTTCTCATTTAGCCAATTAAAGGCTTTTTGCATGGTATTGCAATTTTTGATACCATATATTTTTATCATGTTCATGTTAATTATCACCATAAAAAGAGGGCAAAATGTGTTACAAATTGCCCTCTCAAAATTGTTTGATTTAAATTATTTTTTAGGAAATGCACTTATCGCAAAACCGCCACCTTTGGCAACATTCACTTTCAATTTGGTTTTATTGTTCACTGTTAATTTTTCAATAACATAAGCCTCCGGATTTTCATCCCAACTGGCGGTTGGCGCATCTTTATAAATAGTAATTTCGTATTTTTTACCTTTTTCTAGGAAGCTAAAATCTACTATCATTTCTCTGGAATCTTGGTCTGTGATACCACCAATGAACCAATTGTTGGTGCCTTTGGCTTTTCTTGCAATGGCAAGGTAGTCGCCAGGTTCGGCCAAAAGTACTTTGGTATCATCCCAATCAACAGCAACATCTTTTATAAACTGAAATGCATCTGGTTTGGCCAAATAGTTTTCAGGTAAATCTGTAGCCATTTGAACAGGACTATAAAGAGTAACATAGAGTGCTAACTGTTTGGTTAATGTGGTATGAACTTGTTCTTTTGCTCCAGGAACATAATAGCTTTTTTTAATTTTAAAAATACCCGGTGTATAATCCATAGGTCCTCCCATTAAGCGTGTAAATGGCAAAATGGTCTCATGTTCAGGAGGATTTCCTTCGCTCCAAAAATTAAACTCTTGTCCGCGAGCGGCTTCTGCGGCCATAAAATTAGGGTAAGTTCTGTGCAAGCCCGTAGGTCGAACAGGTTCATGTGCAACCACCATGATATTATAATTTGCAGCTTTTGAAATGGCTCGGTTGTAGTGGTTAACCATCCATTGCCCATCATGGTATTCTCCTCTTGGAATGATTTTACCTACATAGCCAGATTTAAGGGCATTGCTACCATAGGCATTCATTTGGCGGTAGGCTGTGTCCATCCAACGCTCGTAATTTGTGGCACTACCACTTGTTTCGTGGTGTGTTATAATTCCCACACCTTTGCTTCTCGCATATTGGTTCAAACCTTTTACATCAAAATCTGGGTAAGGGGTAACTAAGTCAAATACATCTTCTTTCCATTTGCCAAACCAATCTTCCCAACCTGTATTCCAACCCTCTACTAAAACACCGCCAAAGCCGTTGCTTGCAGCAAAATCAATGTATTTTTTTGTATTTTCATTGGTTGCACCATGTTTGGTTTTCTTGGCCATTTTACCATCACTTCCTGCATCAGAAGCCGATTGCTGTCCGGCATAATCCCAAGTAGATATCCCTAAATGCATCTCAAGCCAAATGCCAACATATTTCATTGGTTTGATAAAGGAAGGGTCTTTTATTTTGGAAGGTTCATTTAGGTTTAAAATCATTTTAGAGGCAATAATTTCTCTGGCATCATCACTTACTACAATGGTGCGCCAAGGTGTTTGGGTAGGTGCTCTCATGTAGGCTTTGTTGCCAACGGCATCTGGAGCTAGCGTGGTTGTTGCATTAAAAGTACCTACATCAAATTTAAGATCCATACAAGGATAATTAATCAGTGCTGCCTCATGAATACTCATGTATATGCCATCTGCAGATTTTGCCATTAAGGGCGTTTGAACAAAGGCACCCTGAATAGGAGTGGCGGTAAAAATTGCCCCATCTCTCTTTTTGGCCATTTTTTCTATTTCTGAAATTTTTGAGGTGTAGTAATTGTATTCATTGGTATCAAAATCACCCGGCATCCAAAATATTTTATGGTCGCCATTTAAATTAAAAGAGCTTAATTCCTCCTCAATAATAAAATGCTGTAAGTTTTCTTGTTCAGGAAATTCATATCTAAAACCTAAACCATCCTCATAAATTTTGAAGACAATTTTCAATAAATGAGGCTTAGTAGCGTTATCCTTTAAGGTAACAAGCAATTGGTTGTATTTATTTTCTATGTTTTTTGTTTCACCCCAAACTGGTTGCCAAGTTTCATTAAATGCGGAGTTTTCAACTGTAACAATTGAATAGCCTGAGCCAAAATCTGGCATATCCTTTATCTTAAAACCCAAGGACGATTCCTCTACCACAGGCTTTCCTTTATAGCTTAATGAATAGGTAGGTTGTCCGTTAATAAGTGTAAATGTTAGTTTTACTTTTTCGCTGGGCGAACCAAGGGAGTGGGTTTGCGAATAAGCGTTTAATCCTGAAACAAGCAATGCACAAAACAGGTAAATTAATTTTTTCATATTGGGTTCAATTTTAATGGTGAAATATAGGAGAATAAAATATCAACTACAATTACTTGTAACAAACTGATAAAAATAGGCAAAAAAAAGCCCTCCGTTGCGGGAGGGCTTTTTTGTAATTGCATTTATAATTAGTTAACCAATAACTTGATAGAACCAGTTTGGTTTTTATCATTGCTAACATTTAAGAAATAGATACCAGGGGTTAACTCATCCTTGTCTACTCTTAATGTATTGTATTTATGGTTATCGTAAGTTCTTACCACACGTCCAGCTAAATCTAATAATTGAACATTGTGGTTAGCTGAATTATCGTTAAATTCAATAACGGTATAAGTGCTAGTAGGATTTGGATATAACTTAAGGTTTGCGCTTAAGATATTTTCGTTGATACCAACTGGAGCTCTACCAATAGTACAAGTATTGAATTTGTAATTGATGCTTATTGGGGTTGCAACTGCTCTTGTGAAAACACGGTTCCAACCACCAATACCATTTGATTCAACACAACTGCGTTGAGTTGAATCGCCAAATTGCTCTTCATTGTCTTTGTTAGTAGCATCGCCATTTGTGAACTTATAGTTAAAAGTACCTGGGCAAATTGAGTCAATTTTAACCATGTATAATCCTGGTACGCCGCTAACAGCAGTTAGCTCTCTAGCGCCAGCTTGCCAGTTTGGAACTGCAAAAGTTCCCATGATATAAATTTTAGGAGCAGGAGTTTCAGCAATCAAATCAACATAAAAAGTGATAGATGAGTTTGCAGGCTTGCTAGCGCAAGGACCAACAACTCTTGAACCAAGACAAGTTAATGCAACTGTATCATTTTTTGTTAAATTTAAAATTCTGTCTGATCCACCTTCCCAATTGGTATTACCATTTTTATGAGCACGGAATTTAAATTTAGCTTCGCCAGAATCCAAGCCCATAACTGTTACACGATAAACTCCTGTGGCACCAACTTGAGCCATTCTAATACCAACACCAAAGCCGGTTAATTTTGCACCAGCACCAGCAACGGTAACACTATCAAATCCACCATTACAATCAGATGAACTCATGTCTACTTGGAAAGTTAGGTCATAAGTAGGAATAGGAGCAGTTGGACAAGCTACACACATGCTAAAACACAATTTGTCAAATGCTTTGGGTGCACTTGTTGCTTGGTAGAAACGGTTAGAATTTCCTCCACCTTTTTGGCAGGCTGTTGGGATTGATTCTTCACCAGCACCCCAATTGTTGTCGTTGATGTATTTCCATTCAACACCATCTGTAGTATCAATAATAGCAATAAATTCATACACTTTGTTGTTGTTGAATAAATTGGTCATTCTTGATTCATTTGGCTTCCAATCACCAGAGGCATTGTTGTATTTGCCTTGAAAGTTACCAGCAACGTAAACGCCATTTGCGCTCACAGCTGTTACTTTTTGCATGTCTACAGCAAATCTGATAGCTGTTTTACCCCTAGGAGCAGCACCACTAAAAGCAAATGAAAGAACGGTTGTGTCATTTTTCAATGAATCAATGTAAGCCCAACGGTTGCCATTGGCACCACCATTTGCAACACTTTCTTTCTTTGAAATAGTAGGAACAGATTCTTCACCCGGACCCCAATTGTTGTCGTTGATGAATTTAAATTCAATAACCTGTCTGGCGTTAATGTCAACAACAGTAGAATACAACATGGTTGTTCCTTCTTTTGTTAGTGGACTATTTGCAGGCGTCCAATTTTGGAAATTACCAGCAACAGAAACCCCATTTGGGCTAACTGTTCTGCCTGTCATGTCGACTATAAATTTAACTTTCTTTGCAAATACACCGGAAGTCGCTACCAGTGCTGCTGTCATTAGTAATAATTTTTTCATGTTATAAAAAGTAATTGATGGCGCAATTTATAATATTTTAATATGAAAGTTTCTATATTTACCTTAAAATTTTTTGTAAAATTTCACTTTTTTATAATAATATGATAATATTCAAGTAAAAATTTAATAATAATATAGACTTTTTTTTTTTTATTTTAGATTAATGTTATTTTGGTACCATGAATATACGATTACTAAGCCTTTATTTATTATTAATTATTTCCTCTTCCGCTAGTGCTCAAAACATTAAGGGTACTGTTAAGGATGTTGGGGGCGATGCCGTTATTGGCGCTACTGTCCAGGTTGAAGGTTCTTCATACGGCGCAGTTACTGATGTTTTAGGTTTTTTTGAGGTGAAAAAGCTCAGGAAGGGGAATTATAAGCTTAAAATTTCTTCTGTAGGCTTGGCTACTACTTTTAAAGAGGTAACTTTAGGCGAGTCTGATGTAACTATTGCAGTGGTTATGAAAGAAGACCGAAAACAAATGGATGAATTAGTTGTGGTTGGATATGGAGTTCAACGTAAAAGGGAAGTTACAGGTGCCATCTCTAAAATTGGGGGTAAAGAATTAAACGATTTACCTGTGCCAAGTTTTGAGGCCGCCCTTCAAGGAAAGGCGCCAGGAGTTCAAATTACAGTTGGTAGTGGTTTAGCTGGTTCAGCTTCTATTGTGCGTATAAGAGGTATATCCTCAATTAGTGCTGGTGGAGATCCATTATATGTTGTTGATGGTATTCCAATTACTCAAGATTATTTTATCAATGGTAATTCTGGAGGAATGAATAACAATCCATTAGCAACAATAAATCCAGATGACATAGAAAGCGTGGAAGTATTGAAAGATGCAGCAGCTAATGCTATCTATGGATCAAGAGGTGCAAATGGGGTAATTATCATAACTACAAAACGTGGTAAAGGCAAAGGCTGGAAATTAGGGGCACAAATGAAAGCTGGTGTTTCATTGCCTACAGCTCGACCAAAAATGTTGAACAACAAAGAGTGGATGCAATTAAACCAAGAGGCTTGGGAAAATGATGGGTTCTCTGGAATAGCACCATTGCCAGGAGGATTAACTCAAGAGCAAGCTTTAGCCAATAATACCAATTGGGTTGATCAAACTATTCAAACAGGAAGCAAATATGGTTTTAATTTTTCTGCCACTAAAGGAGGAGAAAAAGTTAATACCTATGTTAATTTTTCTCATGATTACAACGGTTCCTATTTAGTAGGTAACTCATACATTAGAACTGCAGGAAGGATTAACTTAGATTATAATGCCACCCAATGGTTAAAAATTGGCATTAATAGCTCCATCAGTAGAGGTACAAATAATAGAGTAAATGCCGCATGGTCTGGCGGGTTAGGAGCAGCAATGAGCACAGCTTTGCCAATTTACCCGGTTAAAAATGCCGATGGAACCTGGTTTAGAAGTGGTAATAACCCTACAAGAATGATGGAAAATATGCTTTGGCAAACCACAGAATTAAGAGCTTTAAACGGTTTGAACCTAACGCTAACGCCAATCAAGGACGTTGTTATTCAAGGTCAAACTAGTTATGACTACATGGATCAAAAAGACGATCAATGGCGTTCGTCTGAAATTACAGGTAATACAAATAAAGGAGATGCCTCAAGGGGAATGTCGTTCGTGAAAAATTTTAACTATTTTATTACAGCCTCTGATTTAAAATCAATCAATGAAAAACACAGTATACAGGTTTTGGTTGGAAATGAATACCAAAGAGCAAATACTATCAAAAGAAGCGCCGACTCTACCAACGTTGGGGGCTTATTTAAGGATAATTATCAAGACTATTTAGAAGCCAGATTTTTATCTCAACCAGGTGTAAACTGGGGTTTTTTGAGTTATTTTGCTAGGGCAAATTACAACTACAAGCAAAAATATTTTGTACAAGGCGTTTTTAGAACAGATGCATCATCGAGGTTTGGTTCAAACTACCGTTGGGCAAGTTTTCCTTCATTATCTGCAAGTTGGATTTTATCTGAAGAAAATTTTAAGAAAGGAAACAAAGTTTTTAGTTTCCTTAAACTAAGAGCTGGTTGGGGTAAAACAGGTAATGCAAATATTCCAGATGATGCCAGGTATGCAACTTATTCTAGTAGTTCAAACAATGTAACCTATAACGGACAGGGAACTTTATTTCCTCTAAAATTAGAAAATAGAAACGTGAGATGGGAAACTACCAACAATTATGATGCAGCAATTGAAGCTGGTTTTTTCAAGGATAGGTTAACAGTTGAATTGGATGTTTATAGAAAAGTTACCTCTGATGTATTGATGTTTTTAACTATACCTCAGTCGATTGGTTTTAGTCAATATTGGGATAATGTTGGAGGTATCTTAAATCAAGGGATTGAATTTAGTTTTAAATCAAAAAATATCATCGCTAAAGATTTTCAATGGAGTACTAATTTTAACGTTGCAAGAAATTTTAATGAAATTACCAGTATTGGTGTTTATTCTGAGGATGCTGTTAGTGGTGGCACAAATGATACTAGAGTTGTAGTGGGACAACCTGTTGGTACCAATTATTTAATTCGTTGGTCGCATGTAGATCCTGCAACAGGTAGGCCAGTGTATTTAGATATCAACGGAAACCAAACATTTGATTACGATAATAAAAACAGAACGGCAGTAGGTAAAATCATCCCAGATGCAATTGGCGGTATGACTAATACTTTTAGGTACAAGCAGTGGGACATGAGTGTTTTGGTTATTTTCAGTTTGGGTTCAAACATTTATGAATCTTCGCAAAAGCGCCAATCAACTTTAATTACAGATTGGAATATGGATGAACGTGTTTATGATCGTTGGCAAAAACCAGGCGATATTGCTAAATACCCGCGTTTAACCAAGGATTTTAGAACCTATGATTTACCAGATGAATGGAGCAATACCACGCTATGGTTAAAAGATGGAAGCTATGCGCGTTTAAGAAATTTAACTATTGGCTACAATATGGCTTCGGCTCGTTGCAAGAAAATGAGAATTTCGAGCATGCGCATTTCTGCCATTGCTACAAATTTATTTACCTTAACTAATTTTGATGGTTTAGATCCAGAAATTGGTAGAGACTCAGAGGGTGGATCATCAGGAGATTTAAATAGTTCAAGAAATTTAGGTTCACAAAATATTTCTTATTTAACACCACCTCAAGAAAAAACATTTAGTGTTCAAGTAAGTGTTGAGTTTTAATTATAGAAAGAAAAAAATTATGAAAAAAATATTATTTATAGGTATTGTTCTGCTAACATTGGGTTCATGTAGAAAGTGGCTTGAAATAAAGCCTGAAGGAACACAACTTGAAAGTGAAGCGGTTAAAAGTCAGGAGGATTTAGCCAAAATATTAAACGCTTGTTATGACGCCTCTGCAAACCATTTTAATGGTCGTACACAGTTTTTTAACGAGTTATTAGGAGATAACTTAGAGAAACCGCAGAGTGGTTTTACAACTTCTATTTGGTTTAGAACAACCAATTTCTTTAACTCCGACGTAAGTGGTTTATATGGAGATCTATATAACGTGGTTTTTCGTTTGAATTTTATTTTATTAAAATTAGAGGATGGTACCATTGAAGTTAATCCTGAATTTAAAACCAGGGTAACTGGAGAGGTAAAGTTTTTAAGAGCCATGATTCATTTTGAAATTGTTAAATTATGGGCCCAACCTTATGGATTTAAGTCGGATAATTCGCACTTAGGTATAGTAATCAGAGATAAGGTATCTACTAGCCCTAAAGCCCGCGCAACTGTTGGTGAGGTTTATTCTTTTATTATTGGTGATTTAACAGAAGCCATAGACAAAATGAAAACTACTAATAATAATTATGCTACTAAAGACGCAGGAAAAGCACTATTAGCCAAAGTATATTTTCAAATGAATGATTACGAAAAAGTTAAAACCATTTGCAATGAGTTAATTCCTAATTATACAATGGATTCAACTTTAAATAGGTTCTCAAATGCGTTAACCTCATCAGAAAAAATATTTAGTTTTGTTTCAACTGGAGTAGGTGACAATAGAGCTGCAACCTATATCAATAATTATAGAATTGTTAATCCTTCTAATCCATCACCTATCAGGTTGTCTAAATCCTTATATACTGAAGGTGTATCAGATACTTCGGACAAAAGATCAAAGTATTACGTTATTTTTAATCCGGGTGATGCCAGTGAAACCTACGGTACTAACAAGTTTAATGCTGATTTTTTTAGTAATCCAATTAGTTACCTTACCCAATTAAAGTTAATGAGGGCTGAGGCTTTAGGAATTTTAAATAGCGACCTAGCAACAGGAATTGATGATGTGAATGATGTGTTAGAACGGGCATATGGTTCAAACATTAAAAATCTACCAACCAATACTGCTGCCAGTGACCTTGTTTTTATGGCTAGAAAGCAAAGCCGCTTAGAATTTCCTTGTGAAGGAAATAGGGTGCAAGATTTAAAAAGAATAGGGGTTAAGGATGATCCTAATGGAACCGGTTCTGTTTTAATTAGAGGTTCAAAATGGAATTGTGCAGGCTTAGCCTTGCAATTTCCTGTAAGCGAAAATACAGATTTGTTTATTTTTAATACTGAAGGAGGCTGCGAATAATGATTATGAAAAATTATATGATACTATTAGTTGCAGGTGCTTTAGGGCTGGCAGCTTGTAAAAAAGATTTGAAAGAAATTGGTGTACCTGCAAGTAAGGTGGAAGGCATAATGGCCGGTTGGGATTTGTTAAAAGCTACCCAGGTAGATGAGCTATCTTTAACAAAGGAATC
>CAMCJW010000047.1 GCA_945875195.1 Chitinophaga pinensis
TTGATGTTTGTGCTGGCTTTTTCTGAGAGATTTTTTGTAGTTATATTCACACTTCCGCCAAAAGCTGAAGTTCCGTTGGTAGATGTTCCAATACCTCTTTGAACCTGTATTTGTTGGGCACTGCTTGCCAAATCTGCGAAATTGTTAAAGAAAACACCCTGGTTCTCTGGGTCATTAACAGGGATACCATTAACAGTTGTGTTAATGCGTGTTTGATCCATGCCGCGCAACCTAAAAAAGCTATAACCTATACCTGTTCCATTGTCACTGTACATATTAATAGAAGGGGTTGCCATAAGCAGCGTAGGAATATCTGCTCCATAATATAATTTACTGATTCTTTTCTG
Organism: Chitinophaga pinensis; assembly: GCA_945875195.1. Classification (GTDB taxonomy): domain Bacteria; phylum Bacteroidota; class Bacteroidia; order UKL13-3; family UKL13-3; genus B1. Next base: position 348 of record CAMCJW010000047.1, read on the forward strand.
GCTGAGAGAAGAGAAGCTGATGGGTGTTTTTTGATTGGCTTGCAAGCCAGAAACAACAGCCTCTTGCAATACGTTTTTTGTTTCATTGCTGTCGGTTTGAGCAAAAATAGACACTGAGCTTAATAAAATTAGGCTAAAGAATACAATAAGATTTTTCATTTTTTTCTGGTTTTTTTCAATAAGCAGAGGTAACTTATTGGTTATTAATAAAAACCCAGAGAGAGACTAGCTCAAAAAAATACGCCATGGCAATTGATAAATTTCAATTGGTTAATTTGGCTTTCTTTTTCCTTCGCAGGCATTATCCTGTTCAGGTTCCGAGGGTTTGATCTCAGCTTCTCTTATTTTTGATAAGATAGGCACCCCTAAAGACGAGGCAAACTTAAGCAAAAACTTGAAATAAAAAACTTTGAAAAATTCTCGGTAATTCTACCAATAAACCTTTTAAGGTAGAAATCATCAAAACAAATTGCACCTTTGCCGCTTATATAAACAATGAAATCTACTATATTCTTTCCTATTGCTGTGATATTTTTTATTTTTTTACCAAGTTTTGGATCAGCCCAAACCTTTCAGTTGAGTGGTAAAATTTTTGAAAAGGAAACCATGCAGCCCCTAGTTGGGGTTAGTGTTGCCATAAAAAAGAATGGAAAAATAATCTCTGGCTCAGCAAGCAATGAAAAGGGTTTGTTTCAAATTAATAATCTATTACCTGATACCTATGAGGTTAATTTTTCATCTATAGGGATGACCATAAAAAATCAAAGAGTGGTGCTTAGTTCCGATAAATATATTGGGGCTGTATTTCTAGATAAAAGTACAAATAGCTTGAATGAATTAAAAATAGAAAGTACGCAAATTAGGGTAGAGCAAAAGGGAGATACAACCAGTATCAACGCAAGTGCATATAAAGTAAATCCTGATGCAACCGCAGAAGATTTAGTGAAAAAAATGCCGGGAGTTACCATTGAAAACGGAACGGTTAAGGCGCAAGGTGAAGAGGTAAAAAAGATATTATTGGATGGTAAAGAATTTTTTGGCGACGATGCTCAAATGGCTTTAAAGAATTTACCAGCAGAGGTGGTTGACAAGGTGCAGATTTTTAATAGGCTTGGCGATCAAGCCCAATTTACTGGTTTTAATGACGGCAATACTGATAAAACCATGAACATTACCACCAAATCTGGCAGGAATAATGGCAAGTTTGGGAAAGTGTATGCTGGTTATGGTACAGATGATAGGTACCAGGCAGGAATGAACCTTAATTTGTTTAAAGGCAACCAAAGAATTACCATTTTAGGATTGAGTAACAATATCAATCAACAGAATTTCTCTATGCAAGATTTGTTTGGTGGAGGCGCTTCTCCCTCAAGAATGCCAATGGGTGGTGGAGGTTCTGGAGGCAGATCTTATGGCGGTGGCGGTGGTGGTATGGGCGACATGAGCAACTTTTTTGTTGGGCAACAGAGTGGTATTAGTACCACAAATTCAATTGGAATAAATTATTCAGATAAATGGGGAATAAAAACCATTGTAAGTGGCAGCTATTTTTTTAACAACAGTTCAACACTCACCAATAAAGTAGTGAACAGAAATTATTTAATAAACCCCGAGGTAAGTCAGTTATATAAAGATAGTACCGGTAGCGAAACCAACAACTTCAATCACAGGTTCAACCTCAGATTAGAACACACCTTTGATTCATTTAACGCTATTATTTATACACCAAGAATCAGCTTTCAAAACAACAAGAGTGAGAGTAATCAATATGCTGCAAACTCTCAAAACGACACTACTTTAAATCAAACATTAACTAATAAAACGCCAAATAATACTGGATACAATATCAGTAACAATATTTTATTTAGGCACAAATTTTTAAAATTGGGCAGAACCATTAGCCTTAATTTAGGCAATGATATCAATAGAAAGAATACCATTACAGACCAGTATTCTGATATTTTTAATATTGATACAAATTTTTTGTTGAATAAGCGAAGCATAAAACAAAATAGCAATACCACAACAAATGCAACTAATTATTCGGCCAATTTAACTTATACCGAACAGGTTTCTAAATACACCCAATTGCAATTTAGTTATAATCCATCTTTGGCATTAAATTATTCTGATAAAGTCACAAACAAATATGATTCAGTAAGTGAGTCGTACAACCAAATTGATACCTTATTAAGTAATACTTTCGATAATACCATTACTACCCATAAAGCAAATGTTAGTATCAATTATAATGAAGAAAAGTATAATTTAACTGCTGGTGTAACTGCTCAATATCTTACCATTGCCAGCATTCAGTCGTATCCTACAAACAGAGAGTTTGAAAAGCCTTATAAAAACCTATTGCCCAGTATTACTTACCAATATAAATTTACCAATAGTAAAACTTTGAGATTGGTTTATAGAACCAATACCAATACACCCAATGTTACACAATTGCAGAACGTTTTTGATAACAGTAACCCCTTGCTAATTTCTGCTGGAAATCCAAATTTAAGGCAAGAATATTCCAACACACTTGTTACCAGATATGGGGCAAATAATGCACATAATTCTCAAAGTTTTTTTGTGTTTGGCATGGTAAGTTTTACAAGTGATTACATAGCCAATAGCTTGTTTACAGCCTCCAAAGACTCCACTTTGTCAAGTGGGGTAGTTTTAGGAAGGGGCGCACAACTTTCGCAGCCAGTTAATTTAAACGGAAACATCAATGCAAGAAGTTTTGCAACCTATGGCATTCCATTAAAAAAGGCTAAAAGCAATTTAAACTTAAACCTTGGCTTAAATTTCACAAAAGTGCCAGGCATGGTGAACCAATTGATTAATTACGCCAATACATTTAATATTGTTGGAGGCTTGGTTTTAGGAAGTAATATCAGTGAACAGGTTGACTTTACTCTTAGTCATAATACCAATATCAATTTAGTGAAAAACTCTTTGCTCATAACCGAAAGCAATAATTATTTCATCAACACAAGTAATTTTAAAGTGAATGTTATGCCTTTAAAATCAATTGTGTTGAATACTGATATTAGTTACACAAATTACCAAGGATTAGGTAATAGCTTTAATTCAGATTTCTTGCTGTGGAACGCAGCAGTTGCCTATAAATTTTTGAAGAAATTGGCAGAAGTGAAACTATCTGTCTTTGACATTTTGAACCAAAACAATAGTATTAGTAGAACTGTTACAGAAACCTACATTGAAGACACCAGGTCTAATGTGTTGAATAGGTATTTTATGTTAACCTTTACCTATAACATTAGAAAGTTTACCTCAACGGCAGCTCCAGTTCAGGGAAAATAATTACGGAATTTCAATGGTACAGCTAATCATTTTGTGATCGCTAAAATTGAGTATATTGGTTTTATAATTATAGCTGTTCCAACTTGGGTCATGCAAAATATAATCAATTCTAAAGGAAGGCATTTTTCCAATGTAAGTTCTACTCATTCCTTTGCCAGATTCAATAAAGGCGTCTTTCATTTTTCCTCGAATGGTATGATAAGAGAAGCTAGTTGGTGAATCATTGAAATCACCACACAACAAAACTTTATGAGGTGAAACTAATAATCGTTCTCTAATTTTATCTGCCTGTTTGGCCCTGTTTTGAAAGGCGTATTTTAGTTTGGCAATTATTCTCCTAACTTTATATGAATCTGGACTGTCTTCTGCTTCTTTGATTTCTTCAAAGGTTTTATAATCTTCTGTATCAAAAACAATTGATTTTAGATGGGTATTGATTATTCGAATGGTATCATTTCCATATAGGACATCCGCGAATACTGTAAGGTTACTATTTTGGTTTTCTAATTCAAGAAAACCCTTATTAATAATTGGATATTTTGAAAAAATACAAACACCATAGCCCGTAGGAAACGTATTATTCAGAGCATCAGCATTTACATTCGCAAAATTTTTGTATTGGTTAAAAAATCTTTTAAACATTGGCTTTTCGTAATTGCCCCCTAAATTAGCAAATTCTTGTAGGCAAATAATGTCTGGATTGATAGTATCTAAAATCTTAAAGAAATAGCCAGAATCGCCTCCATTATAGTCATAAGCACCCATATAATGTGTGTTAAAACTTACAACATTTAATTTTCTTAGGGTCGGGTTTTCGGCAGTATCTTTTGCATTGAGTTGAATAAATGAAGGAACATTAACCAAAGATAAAAGAAAGGCAATGAGCGGCAAAGCAATATTTTTTTTGTGTTTTAGTATAACCCAATAAAGCAGAAAGATAAAATTGATAATAAATACAAATGGATAGGCCAATCCAAAAAAAGCTAAAGGCCAAAAACCTTTCGGAGAAATATAAGGCGAGAGATTACCAAGTACCAATGAAATGGAAACCAATAATGATGTTACGAAAAGGATAAACTTTAATAATTTCAAAATGCGTTTTAATCTTTACTTGCTTTAAATAAAATTTCTTTTTCTTGTTTATTTAAACTCTCATATCCCTTTTTCGAAATTTTTTCTAGTATGAGGTCAATTTCTTGTTGGCTTGGTTTGTTTCCAGATGCTGGCCTAATAACGGTAGCCTTGTGGTGAATCTTAATTTTGGTTTTTGGTTCAAACAGCTTACCAATACCATTGAATAAACGATCAAGTATGGCAGGTATATTGCTTTGACTATACAGTAACTTAATAAATAAATAGCCAAATGCTGCTCCACCAAGATGGGCAATGTGCCCTCCGGCATTTCCTCCGGGAATACTTATGAGATCTAAAAAAACCGAAACGATTGCTATGTATTTTAGGCGAACTGGCCCTAAAATTAACAAGTGAACTTGGTAATCTGGCAATAGGGTGGCTGTAGCAACAACAATTGACAAAACGCCAGCCGAAGCGCCTAGCGCATAAGATAGAGAAACCTCATTAGCAAAAGCCGGAAAGAGGTTATACGCTATGATGTATATAAAACCACCGAAAATTCCTCCAAGAAAATATGCCTGGTAAGTTTTTGAATTGCCCAGATATTGTTGGAATATATCTCCTAGCCAATACAACCAAAGCATATTAAACAAGATATGTAAAAAGCCTTCATGTAAAAACATGTAGGAGAAAATACTCCAAGGTTGAAAAAGGAAATTGGAAAAGGAGGCAGGAAGCATCAAGTGTTTTAAAAAGCTATTTTGCAATGCTCCCTCATTAAATAAAAACAACAAAACCCCAGTTATGCTGAGTATGATAAAAATGGAAACATTGATCAGAATTATCTGAACGATGGCATTTCTTTTTTTAAACTTAAGTTTTAAACTCTCTAATGAATCCATGTTTACTTTTCAAAAGTACGCATAGGATAGATATTTAAAAAGTAATGTCATTGTTTTCTAAAATGAAAAATTCCCCTATATTGCTATTTGTAGCAGCCAAGCTTATTGTAAAAAAACATAACTTTTTGAACCTAAAACCTTGATAAAATGAACTATAAAAAGGCAGAATTAATATTTTTTTTGTTTTTCCTATCTCTTTTAGATGTAATTGCCCAAACTGGTTTCCCCATAAATGGTCCTCCAGATGTACGACCTAATTATATTGCAATTAGCAATGTAAATATTCAGGTTAATCCCCAAACAATGATGAAAGGCGCAACAATATTGATTTTGAATGGCACCATTGAGCTGGTTGGAACCAATGTGCCAGTACCTAAAGAAGCGCGCATAATTGATGGTAAAGGAAAATATTTATATCCTTCTTTTATTGATTTATATAGTAATTATGGCATAACTGTTCCACCAAGCCACAAGCATAAAGGAAACCAATACTCAAACAATTTAAAGGGTGCCTATGCTTGGAATGATGCTGTGAGGTTAAACATAAATGCAGTTGATTACTTTCAATACGACGATAAAAAAAGTAAACAATATTTGTCATCAGGCTTTGGATCAACCTTAAGTGCCCTGCAGGATGGAATATTTAGAGGCAGCGCCGCATTGGTTTTAACGAGTAAAAGTCAGGAACAAAAGTTGGTGATTAAGGCAAAAGCGGCTTGTGAAATGAGTTTTAATAAGGGAAGTAGCACACAAGATTACCCTTCGTCAGCAATGGGAGTAGTTGCATTGATAAGGCAAACTTATTTGGATGCTAATTGGTATAACACACAAAAAGCAGAGACCAATTTAAGTTTTGAAAATTACAATCAAATTAAGTCTTTGCCAACAGTTTTTGAGGTTGAAAACAAACTAGCGGTTTTAAGGGCAGGAAAAATTGGTAAAGAATTTGGGCTATCCTATTTAATGAAGGGAAATGGCGATGAATACCAAAGATTGGACGAGATAGCCGCCTTGGGTATGCCTTTAATTTTGCCCCTTAATTTCCCAAAAGTTTATGAAGTGGAAAATCCCTTTGATGCTATGAATGTTAGCTTGGGTGATTTAAAACATTGGGAAATGGCTCCTGCAAATGCAGGAATGGTGGCGGGTAAGAAAATTCCTTTTGCATTAACCTCTTTTGGATGTTCCGATGCAAATGAGTTTTTGAAGAATCTAAGAAAAGCGGTTGACAATGGGCTTAAGGAAGAAGATGCTTTAAATGCTTTAACAGTTCAACCTGCGTTATGGCTTCAAATGGATCAAAAATTGGGGTCAATTCAAAAAGGGAAAATGGCCAATTTTTTCATCTCCAATTTGCCTATTTTCAATCAAAATGCCATCATTGAGGAGCATTGGGTAAGAGGCGAACAAACTATTTTGAAAAAGGTAAGCGATTATTATTTAGAAGGTAATTATCAAGTAGCACTAAAAAGTAGGCCAAACTCAATATTGAATATATCAAAAAAAGACAATGGAGTAGACGCACAAATTTTTGGATTGGATACTTTAAAAGTTTCGGTGAAAGAGCAGGCTGGCTTGTATCAATTTAGTTTCAAGGAGGAAAAAAAATCAGACAACCAGGTTCGAATTCAGGCATGGGCAATTCAGTTGGATAGCAATAGTTTTCTGGTGAAAAAACTCACAGGAAATGCAACATTATCAAATGGAGAAATCGAGCAATTTACTGCAACATGGGTTTCGGTTCAAACCGAAAAAAGCAAAACTGACACTAGCGCAAAAAATGTAATAGGCAAGGTAATTTATCCGTTCACAGAATATGGAAATGAAACCCTTCCAAAACCACAAAATTATTTATTCAAAAATGCAACTGTTTGGACAAATGAAAAAGACGGAATTATACCAGAGGTAGATGTTGCCGTTAGTAACGGTAAAATAAGTGCTATTGGAAAAGATTTAAGTGCTGCAAATTACCTTGTTATTGATGCCAAAGGCAAACAGCTAACCAGTGGAATTATTGATGAACACTCGCACATTGCCATTTATCGTGGGTTGAATGAGTGCACACAAAACAATACCGCTGAAGTAAGAATTGGCGATGTAATAAATTCGGATGATATTAATATTTACAGACAGTTGAGTGGAGGGGTAATTGCTTGCCAACAATTGCATGGCTCATGTAATCCTGTGGGCGGACAAAGCAGTATCATCAAACTTCGCTGGGGGCAGGGTCCAGAGAATATGAAAATTGCCAATGCAGATGGTTTCATAAAATTTGCCTTAGGCGAAAATGTAAAGCAAAGCAATTGGAATACTGAAACCGGCAGGTATCCGCAAACAAGGATGGGTGTGGAGCAGGTTTATTACGATGCGTTTATTAGGGCAAAAGCTTATGAAGCTGCAATGAAGGTAAATCCGAAGCTTACACGCAAAGATTTGGAACTCGATGCTTTGGTGGAAATTTTGAACAAAAAAAGATTTATCAGTTGTCATAGTTATGTGCAAAGTGAAATCAATATGTTGATGCATGTTGCCGACAGTATGGGATTTAAAGTAAACACCTTTACACATATACTTGAAGGGTATAAAGTGGCTGATAAAATGAAGGCTCATGGGGTAAGTGCAAGTACTTTTGCAGATTGGTGGGCCTATAAGTATGAGGTAATAGAAGCTATACCACAAAATGCAGTAATTTTAAATAAAATGGGTGTGGTTACTGCCATTAATAGTGATGATGCTGAAATGGGTAGGAGGTTAAACCAAGAGGCTGCTAAGATGATAAAATACGGCAAAATTAGCGAGGAAGATGCTTGGAAAATGGTTACATTAAATCCAGCGAAAATGCTTCATATTGATGCACAAACAGGAAGTATAAAAGTTGGAAAAGATGCTGATTTGGTTTTGTGGAGCGCCAATCCGCTCAGTATTGATGCAAAGGTAGAAATGACATTGGTAGATGGCACCTGTTATTTTAGCAGGGAACAAGACCTTGTTAAACGCACTAATAACCAAAAGGAAAGAGAAAGAATTATCCAAAAAATGTTATTGGCCAAACAGAAAGGCGGAAAATCGGAACACAAGGTTTCGGCACCCGATCCTGATTACCATTGTGAAGATTAAATGAATGAACCAATTTAAAATTAGTATTTAAAAAAATGAATAAGTTAAAATTTATATTGAGTTTCTGTTTGATCCTATCTTTTTTACAGAGAATAGGAGCCCAACCAAGCACAACCATTATTATGAATGGCACTATCCACATAGGCAATGGAGAAGTGATTGAAAATGGGGTTTTGGTAATGGAGCAAGGCAAAATTGTGCAAGTTGGCAAAACACTCAGCTCGCTTTATAAAACAGCTAAGGTTATAGATGCAAAGAACAAACATGTGTATCCAGGTTTGATTGCTATGAACAATATAATGGGGCTCAATGAGATTGATGCCGTAAGAGCTACTCATGATTACAATGAAGATGGAACTATGAACCCCAATGTTCGTTCATTGATAGCGTTTAATACAGACTCTAAAATACTGCCAACCGCACTATTTAATGGGGTGCTTTTTACACAACCTATTCCTCTTGGAGGAACCATTAGTGGAAGCAGTAGTCTCATGAAAACTAAGGGTTGGAATTGGGAAGATGCTGTTATGAAAGCTGATGAGGGTATCCATTTAAATTGGCCTATTGTTGAAAATAACAAACCTGATGAAGAAAACAGAGGAGAAAAGGGGATTGAGGAGATAAATAATTTTTTTGCTGAGGCATACCAATATTTGCAACAAAGTAATCCTACTTTTAATGCACGTCTATCAGCAATGGCAGGTGTTTTTTCTGGCGAAAAAAATCTTTATGTTCATGCAAACGAGGCTAAAAGTATAGTTAGAGCTATTACATTTTTTAAACAAAAGTATCCAGCAATTAAGTTGATTTTAGTAGGTGCCCAAGAAGCCTATTTGGTTTCAGAAATCATTAAAAGCAACAAAGTTCCAGTGGTTCTTGGAAACATCCACAGATTGCCTGCCCACAATGCAGATGGGATTGATCAACCATATCAAACTCCCGGCCAGCTTGCTAAACTTGGGATAATTTTTGCTTTATCTCAAGAAGGAAGTTGGGAGGTTAGAAATTTAGCTTATTTGGCTGGAACAGCAGCAGCCTATGGTTTAAACAAAGAAGAGGCCTTAAAAGCGATTACACTAACGCCTGCTAAAATAATGGGTGTTGATCAACAAATTGGAAGTATAGAGATTGGAAAGGATGCTTCTATCATTATAAGTGAAGGTGATCTTTTAGATATGAAAAGTAGTAGCATTTATATGGTGTTTTTAAACGGAGAAGCACTTGATTTAAAAAACGAACAGGTGCTGTTGTATGAAAAATATTTAAAAAAGTATAAAATTGATTAGCCAAAATTATCCACTAAATACGGATATTTGTGCTTTGTGCGTAAAGAATGAACGGATTTATTAAGTTATTAAAATATACCCTGCCTTATAAAGGCTTAGCATTTTTAAATGTAATTTTCAATTTACTTTCAATAGTATTTGGATTGTTTTCAATTGCGCTCATTTTGCCCTTTTTGAAGTTACTTTTTGGGCAATCGAAAATGATTACTGTTGAGCCAGAATTTAATTTCACAATAAGCGGCCTAACTGGGTATTTCAATTATTTTTTATCGAACCTAATTCAAACAAAAGGACATGAGTCTGCACTCATATTTATTTGCATTGTTTTGGTGTTGGCCATTTTATTCAAAAACCTATTTAGGTATTTGGCTCTATTCTTTATGGTTTCGCTTAGAAACAGCATTGTAAGTGAATTAAGAGCCTCTTTATACAAACATATTTTGGTTTTACCCATTTCCTACTTTAGCGAAGAAAAGAAGGGTGATTTAATCTCAAGAATGAGCAGCGATATTCTGCAAATTGAAATTGCCATTATGAGTTCTTTGGAAGCTTTATTTAAAGAGCCTTTGACCTTAATGGTTTATTTGTTTACCTTAATCATGATTAGTCCTGTTTTAACAATCATTGTTTTGGTAACCTTACCTATAGTTGGTGTACTAATTGGGCAAATAGGAAAATTACTCAAAAACTATTCTAGAAAGGGGCAATCAAAATTTGGAGATTTGGTTTCTTTGTATGAAGAAACCTTAATGGGAATTAGGATCATTAAGGCATTTAATTCTCAAGAATTCTTTATGCGTAGGTTTAAGGTTGAAAACGATCTTTATACCAAAATTAATATTGCCAGTAACAGAACTGGCGACAGTGCTTCACCAATTTCTGAGACACTTAGTGTTGTTGTGCTTTCATTTGTTTTATGGGTAGGTGGCAAAATGGTATTGGCAGATGATGCTGATTTAAATGCGGAAGCATTTATTGCGTTTATTGCTATTTTTTCTCAGTTATTAGCTCCAGCAAAATCATTTTCTACAGCTTATAGCAATATGCAAAAAGGCATGGCATCTCTAGATAGGGTAAATGAAGTTTTGCAAAGTGAGGAGATTATCACAGAGGTTTCAAATGCTAAACCAATTGATGGCTTAAAGGAGTTTATTGAATTTAAGAATGTGAGTTTTAAGTATGCTGAAGATTATGTGTTGAGGAATATCAATTTGCGCATAGAAAAGGGAAAAACCGTTGCCTTGGTTGGCCCATCTGGTAGCGGTAAATCTACCTTAACAGATTTAATACCCAGGTTTTATGACCCAATTGAAGGAGAGGTAATTATTGATGGAGAAAATATTAAAAATCTAAAGATTCTGCAACTGAGAGCCACCATGGCCATTGTTGCACAAGAATCGATTTTGTTCAACGATACCATTTATAACAACATCGCATTTGGCAAAACAAATATTGCCTCAGAACAAGTTGAGAATGCAGCAAAGGTTGCCAATGCCCATGAGTTTATTGTTACCTCCGAAAAGGGCTACCAAACAAATATTGGCGATAGGGGAAACAAATTGAGTGGTGGCCAACGCCAAAGGTTAAGCATTGCCAGAGCTATCAATACAAATCCTGATATTTTGATATTGGATGAAGCCACCTCAGCCCTCGACACTGCTAGTGAGCGCTTGGTTCAGGAAGCATTAAACAATATTATGCAAAACAGAACTACCATTGTTATTGCACATCGTTTAAGCACCATTCACAAAGCAGATATGATAGTGGTTTTAGATAAAGGCACTATCGTTCAAACTGGCACACACAATGAGTTAATTCAGCAAGATGGTTTGTACAAGCAATTGCATGAAATGCAGAAAATTTTAGAGGGATAGTTTGCCTTTGTTTGTTAAATAATATTTATGAAATGCGTTTAAGTTTAATTATTTCTTTCTATAAAAATATTGCTGCTTTAGAATTGATTCTTCAAGCCTTGTCTTTGCAGTCCTTTGAGGATTTCGAAGTAATTATTTCGGAGGATGATAATAATCCAAATACGCTTACTTTTTTAGAGAGCTTGAATACCAAATATTCATTTCCCATTCACCACTTACATCAGTTGGCCGATAATGGTTTTAGAAAGAATGAAATGTTGAATAAGTCCGTTCGTTTAGCCCAAGGTGAACTTTTGGTATTTATAGATGGTGATTGTATCCCAGATAAAAATTTCCTCAGAGCTTATGTAAATAATTTAAGCGAGAAAAAACTTTGTTTTGGAAGAAGAGTGATGTTAGATGCTAACACAACAGAGGATTTATACCAAACCAAAGACCTCAATAAACTTGGCTTTATCAAGCTTCTTTTCACAAAAACAGCCAAACTCAAATATGCGCTTTCAATACCCATGCTGAAGAATTATAAGCAAGCGGGAATTTGGGGTTGCAATTACGGAATCTATAAAAAGCACTTGCTTGAAATAAATGGTTTTGACGAGGATTATATAACTGCTGGCGTTGGTGAAGATGTTGATTTGGAATGGCGCTTACGCGCAATGAATATTAAATTTCAAAGTATTCGATTTGAGGCCTTACAATACCACCTTCATCACAAAGAAAATTATAACAGAGATGCTATAGAAACAGGCTTGGCCCAACTAAAAACCAAGCAAAAAGCCAATGTAGTTTATTGCTCAAATGGCCTGGCCTCTTCAGTTTAATTTAAATTAATTTTTTTTTGATGCGCTAATTTTTGGTTGTGCAGCATTTAAGGCAACTGCCTATCTATATAAAGGTGTTTGGCGAACTATGTCAGTAATTATTCTTTACACTACATTGCCTGGTAACAATTTTGGCAATGAGGTTATTTAAGATTACTACAACCCAAATTTGCTTTACCTCTATTATAAAAGTATTATTTCTATAAAAACCTGGCCCCAATTTTAAAACCTATCCAACCTTTCACATTAAAGTTGCCAAAATTGTTATTGTAAAAATAAGATGGCGGATAATTATCGAAATGGGTAACATAGGTGATGGAAGTTTTGTCGAATAGTGAAAGGTTTACACTACATCCTGCTATCATCTGAAATTTAGGATGTGCAGAAAAAACAGCATAAGGGGTAAATTTATTTAACAAATTCAATGCTTCTGCTTCGGAGTTTTTACCAACAAGTTGTTGTGTGGTAAAATCAAATCCGTAATGCCATTTTTGATGGTTATCAAACAATGTTCCTAATCCATAACCAAAAGTAGAAACGGAGTTGTTTTGTGCTATTTGGGTGCCAAGAATAAATATATTGTGAAATCTCTCCATGCCAGTTCTAAATGAAATTGTGGCCAAGAAATTCTCATCAATGGCTAACTCCAATTTGTGGTAAGCTTTCTTAACATAGCTTAAAAAACCAATGGGCAATCCGTCACAAGTATCCGAAAGATTAATAAGTCCAACTTGAACGCCCTTTAAACGCTTTGTTTTATTTACCAAAGATATTTGAGAACCAATAATGTTAGGTGCATAGTTATAAAGGGTACTTATTTGAACGCCTGTAATAGTTTTTCTATTGTGATTTATTAATCCCCCAATTTGTACCCCTTTTACATCGCCAGATACCCAGTTTCCTACTCCAGCAATTTGTATGTTTTCAAAATCACCAAAATCCACATTAAATAATCCCCCAATCTGAACTGCTTTTGTTAAGGAGTTATTAAAATTGAATAATCCCGCAATTTGTGTTCCTTCCGATTTTCCTTCTACTATATTTGCCAAGCCAGCAATTTGCAAGTACCTAACATTTCCTGCATCATAATTAAACAATCCACCCAGCTCAACGCGTTCAACACCTTTAGAATAACCGCCAAGAATGTTAAAACTATAATTATTAATTGTATTTAAATCCAAT